>JAMOVR010000094.1 GCA_027061945.1 Candidatus Heimdallarchaeota archaeon | reverse complement strand
CCAAAAGTAGGCGGAATAGCTTTAGTTGTTGGGTCTACAATTCCTGTCCTGTTTTTAGACCATGGTGATAATACCATTTTGTTTATTATTTTTTGTTCTACCATTATAGCTTTTTTTGGTTTTTTGGATGATATTTTAAATTTGTCTCCCAAGGTCAAGTTTGCTGTTCAAATTTTTGTTGCTTGTTTGGTAGCTTTAGTTGGTGGTATTAAGATTTCTTCATTGGGGTATTTATGGGATAGCCAAAAGTTTGTATTAGGCACCTTTTCTGTTCCTGTAACGATTTTTTGGTTAGTTTTGGGGACAAATGCTATCAATTTAGCTGATGGTCTTGATGGATTAGCTGCAGGTTTATGTTTATTGATCTTTTGTTTTATCTGCTTTTTGGCTATTGAATCGCGATCTTATAATATTGCTTTGTTGGCTTTCAGTATTTGCGGCGCCATTATCGGCTTTTTGAAATATAATACTTTTCCGGCAATTGTTTTTTTAGGAGATGCTGGTAGTCAATTTTTGGGTTTTTTGGCCTCTCTTTTGTTGATCATCCTTACTCAACATTCTATGTACAGTCCGGTTTTGCCTCTTCTTTTGTTGGGTGTTCCTATTATTGATACTATCTATGTTTTCTGTAATAGAATATTGCAGGGAAAGTCGCCCTTTCAGGCAGATCGCAGTCATTTACATTATCTTTTGATGGATTTGGGTTTTACTCATCAGCAATCGGTTTTATTTATATATATGCTTCAGTCTATTATGCTTACTATTGCATTTTTGTGTAGGTTTGGCCAGGATGGTTTGTTGTTTTTCGGCTATTTGGTTTTTTCGTTTGTTTTTGTGTGTTCTGTCATGAAATTACAAAAGAAAAAGACTGCTTTGCCTCCATTAAAGAAAATTGCCAAAATAGTATTAATTTCTCCCCCGAAAAATGAGTTTGTGCGAACAAAAGTGGCTTATTACGCTTTTGTTTCAATGATCGTCCTTTTAGGAGCTTTCTATGTTTCTATCCCTTTCATTTTGAGAGAAATCCCGCCGGATTTGGGCGTATTGTCCGGATTTCTTTTTTTGATAATGCTCTTTCTCTGGCGCTTTGAAATTTTGTCTAAATTTTTTTTTCTGACTTCGGTTTTCTTTCTTAGTGTTTTTTATTTTTACTTTTTAGATTTTAGTCCGGAAATTCTTCTCTATCCAAGGTTGTCTTCTTACTGTAATTTGCTGTTCCTCGCCCTTGGTCTGTTGTATATTCTTTATGTTATAGCTTCTAATAGGGCTGTCTCTGTAACTAACCTGGATTTTTTGGTTTTGATTATTGCTATTATTTTGCCCAAATTAGCCAAAAGGCTTACGTGGCAAAAAAATTTGGATCTGTTTTTTCTTAAATTAATGGCAGTCTATTTTTTTGTAACCACGATTCATAGAAAAAAATCTTTTGTTTTTCTTTATGTTTGTGTGTCTTTTTCCCTTTTCTCCCTGTTCGTGAAATATTTATTTTTTCAGTATAAATTGCTATTTTAAATTCTTTATTTCTTCTGTCGTTACGGAATCTCCTCCCGTGTCATCACCTTCCAGTTATTCTTTTGGTTTTTCAATTGGTGCGTTGCTAATGGTAATCATCGAGTTCATCAAAGGTGCTTTATTGTAAAAATCTTTTCTTCTTGCCCTGAAAAGATTGTCCATAAATTTGGCCATTGGTAAAAAAATTGGATATGGTCAAAACCCCGAAAATGTGAAAAATCATTTCTTACATCATTTATAAAGACCTTTGGGGATGGAGGAGAAAGAGATGAAAATTAGGGGAGGAGTCTTTTTTTTGTTTTTGGTCCAGGTTGTCTTGTTCGTCTGGTCCCTGGAACATTTCGCATACGGCGCCATGCTGACTTATTCCTTTGATGATGGCCATATAAGCGTATATGATGTGGCTTATCCCATTTTGCAGGAATACGGTCAGGTCGGTACGGCCAATATCGTTACCAATTCTATCTTGGAACATTGGCCTTCCAAAATGACCATTGATCAACTAGCAGAATTGGAAAGCAATGGTTGGGAGATTACTTCTCACAGTAAAGCTCACCCTCATTTCAGCCAAATTCCATTGACTTATGATGATGAAATTTTGTTCACTAACTGGAGCAAACTCCCTGATAAAAATTTCACTTATCAATCAACGGATTATACTTATAAGGAACTAAAGTTGGTTGTTGAAAATGGTGAGCCTTTAAAGAGGGTATATTCTGTTTCTCGTGTGGAAGAAGTTCCGGGGTCATTTTATTTTGATGCAACCACTAAGACTCTTTATGTTCACACCAGTAACAGTGACGATCCAACAAATTACGAGATAAGATCTGATTCCGTTGAGCGAGAACTTGCAATGTCAAAAGAAGATTTGATAAATATGGGATTTGACGTGAATAGCTTTATAGTCCCTTATAGTGATTGGCATGAAGGAATGCCAGAAATTGCTGCTAAATATTACGATTCTGTTGGAGCTGGATATCACGATGGTTATCTAAACGATATTCCCCCTGACAATGTTTATTGGTTGGCCAGAAGACCGGTTCTTAATGATATAACAGTGGATGAGGTAAAATCCTGGATTCAGGAAGCTATTGATGAAGATAAGTGGTTGATATTGATGTTCCATGAAATAGGAGATCCGCCCGCGGATGATCCTTGGCCGGAAGGCTGGTGGTCTGAAGAAAATTTAAAGAGCTTGGTTTCTTGGGTGGCCGACCAAGATATCCTGGTGGTTACCCAACAACAAGGAGTAGAACTGGCCTCCGTGCCTCTGCCGTCTAGTTCTCTTTTGGTCCTGGCCGGGACCGGATTGCTATCTTTTGTGCGTCGCCGTTTGAGAAAGAAATAAAGTGGCGGGGTTAATTCAGAAGCCCAGCAGAAGGCCCAGGCGATAGATGATAAAGGCCAGGACCCAGGCCAAAATGAGTTCGTAAGCAATGCAGAAAGCTGGCCATTTTAGGGCCCCGGTTTCGCGCCAGATGGCCAGAACCGTAGCGATGCAGGGGATATAAACCAGCACGAAGACCATGAAGGCCAGGGCCGTGCTCCGCGAGAGGCCGGCCTCGCGGAGACGCTCGCGCAGGGAGTGGACGTCATCGTCTTTCACCTGATAGAGCACGCCCAGGGAAGAGACGACCACTTCCTTGGCCACGAAGCCCGTGGCC
>JAMOVR010000093.1 GCA_027061945.1 Candidatus Heimdallarchaeota archaeon | reverse complement strand
ATGGGCGGCGGTATAGGGGATAATATCGTTGGCATGACGGCGTTAAATATTTTCTACGATCGTCTGATGAATTATTTCAAAGAAGTAGATATCGGCGTATTTACTTTGAGACCTAGAGGGCTTCCTGTTCTTAAGCAAGAAACCATTGTCAACGAAATTTATCTCATGCCTTCCCCTACAGAACTTCTTTTTAGTTACGATGCTTATGTTGACCTTTCCCGCATGACCGGCTGGCCAATATTTAAGCAAGAAATGGTAGATTTTTATCTTCAAGCCATGTCAATTGATCCAGCAAGCGTTCCAAAGAAAGAAAAGCGATGTTTTGTAAAGATCAACGAAAAAGTGGCCCGAGAGCTTGATCCGATAATAAAAGCTCTGAGAGTTTCTGGGCGTAAACTCCTTTTATTTCATCCGCTCAGTTCTTCAGAGATTCGATCTATACCCAAAAAGTTCATAAATAAGTATCTACACAGGATTCTAGAAATTACCGACTATCTAGTGGTATCTCTTTTAGATTTACCTTTCAAACACTCACGATTTATTTCCTTGGCACATGTTTCCAAACAGGGGTTTGACCATTATGCCTATCTAGTCTCCCAGATGGATGCCATCATCACCGTGGATACCGCTACCTATCACATAGCCGACGGTTTTGCCATCCCCACTGTAGTACTCTTTACCTCTGTTCCCCCTGAACATCGAATAAGCTATTACCCCTTTGAAAAAGGCATACTCATCGGTGGAAAAGACGGAAAACCCGTTTTTTACAAACACGCTTCCGAAAAGGAAGAGGATGTAAAGCAGATAGAGGCCTGTTGGCGAAGATTCAAAATAGACCAGACGCTAGAGATATTAAAAGAGCTTGAAGAGAAGAGGAGAAATATAGAGAAATATCCTTGCCCGGTATGCGAAAATTCCGTCCCCTTTATTCCCACGGACCGTTATCGCACATATAGACTTCTTCGGTGCTCTGTATGCGAGGCTGAATTCGCCTGGCCGCGTAAGGGACACGATTACGAAGAGGCCTATCGAGAAGGAAAAAATGATATAGCCCAGTATGGGCACTATATTGCATCCCAAGATACTGAGCAAGACTTTCTAGGCCATATCTCTCAGCCCCGTTTTCAAAAAGTGAGAGAATTTCTCGAAAACTTACCGATAAAAAAGACTCTTCTTGATGTAGGTTGTGCTAACGGATTTTTCGTTCGGTATGCCAAAAATATAGGCTTTAGAGCTTACGGAATAGATGTAAGTAAAAGTGCCGTAGAGTGGGGGAAAAGACACTTTGGTTTAAAGAGATCGTTAGCGTGTACTAACTCTTTAAAAGAACTTCCGTATTCTTTTCCAGAAAGATTTCAAGTCATCACTGCTTTTCAAGTGCTGGAACACTTAGAAGATCCCTTGAGCTTTGTCTGCGAGGTCTTTGAAAGACTTGAAGAAGGAGGGATCTTCATTTTCTCGACGCCAAACAGGACTACCATGGGTAGGATTTTAGGACAGAAGGACGAAAGAGTTTTTTTCATAAAAGGGAGAAGGGACGAACCTCCGAATCATCTAACTCGTTTTACCGCCAGGACCCATCAAATATTGGTAAAGAGGGCCGGATTAAAGGTACTCTGGCAATGGGCGGTTCCTCCTTTGCCAGATGATTTGACGCGAGCCCTTGGAGATGATTTCAAAATTCCCGACTTAAATCTGGAAATAAATAGCCAAAAGATCATTAAACTTGATGGAGAAAAATTGAAGCCCTTGATTCTTCAAACTATGACTCCAGTTTTAAGTCTTCTTCAGGATCAGGGGCTGTTTCTTATTACTGCGGCGTTTAAAGAATAGAAACTTAATTAAAAGATGAACGACAAACACTGGATGGATAATACGCCTATGATTAAAAGTTGGGAAGAAATTGATAAAAAAATTAGGCTGCTATTTTGTTTTGGAAGCCCTAAATCTGGGACTACTTTTCTTCAAATGATTCTTAATGCTCATCCTGAAGTTTCTTGTCCTTCTGAACATCAATTCGATTTTTTTATTCGAGAATTACCCAAACTTTTAGATAATTATAACAAAATTTTAGATATTGTAGATAAGCGCACAGGCAATCAAGGACCGGCTTTTTTTACCGGAGAAGATCTGGATCAAATTTTTAAATATATTGTTAAAATTGCTGCTATAAGAGGTGCTCAAGGTAGAAATGTTAAGTGGTATGGCATAAATGATAATGCTATTATTAATAAATTGGATATTTATAATAGATTATTTCCGGAAGCGATATTTATTTGTATAGTTAGAGATCCTCGTAGTATAACTATCTCATCTTGGTATCATAATATTAGAGTAGAACCAAATTTTATAGCGAGAAGAGGAAAGAAAATAGAATATTGGTCTAAACAAGTAGCCTCTTTTTGGGTTAGAGATATTAATAATGTTTTGAATTTTTCAAAGAAAAATCCCGATAAATTATTTATATGTAGATATGAAGATTTAGTCCTAAACCCAGAAAAATATTATATAAAACTGTTTGAATTTTTAGATGTTAATAGTAGTGATAAAATAGTTCATGAAATTATCAAAAAAACAAATTTTAGAAAATTCAAAGATGGCAAATTTTTCAGAAAAGCTTCAATAGATGATTGGAAAGAAGAATTAAGCCAAGAAGCAATAATTAA
Source organism: Candidatus Heimdallarchaeota archaeon (assembly GCA_027061945.1). GTDB lineage: Archaea > Asgardarchaeota > Heimdallarchaeia > Heimdallarchaeales > JAJRWK01 > JAJRWK01. Next base: position 519 of record JAMOVR010000093.1, on the reverse strand, counting down.
TATTGAAAAAATTGCTCTTTCTTTTATGAAACATTTTGGTTATGAACCATTCCTTTTAAAGGAATAAGTATGGTAGATTACCACATAGATTGCTTACGATATTCAACGGTGTGGAAGGAACCGATTTTGTTGGGGCGAGATGTTTTTCCCCTTGGGAAACAGGGTGGGATAAACTCACCTCTACATTCTGGGGTTCAAAGGTCAACGCACCCGCTCCACCTCGAAGCCCACGATGTTGCGTTCCTTTTTGCTGAACTCCACCCCAACAAGCCATACTTCCCGACACTCTGCCGCGTATTTTTCGTGGTATCTCTTCGCCTTTAGCTGCTCAAGCGCTCGACCCTCTGGCACCAACTCCACCACCTTGAACTCGAATAGATAACACCTACCATCAAATAACACTACCATATCCACTCGACCATGATTAGTCGCATCCTCTACCCGCACGTCTAATCCCAGGGCCGCAAAGTAGCAGTAAAAGATACTGGCGTAGTAGCCTTCGTAGCCCGCCAGCTCGTT
>JAMOVR010000092.1 GCA_027061945.1 Candidatus Heimdallarchaeota archaeon | reverse complement strand
AAATAACTGTGATTAACCATGTTAAATTTTTGTTTACTGTTTTCTCGGACATTAGTTTGCGCCCCAATTAGACCAATTCTTATCTTTAAAAGAATATTCAGTGTCTTTATTAAAAAAACTATCTTGAAACTTTAACTGAAAATAATAATAATAATAATAAGAAAAATAATAATAAATAATAAGTAACAGATATTACCCTAAGTTTTTTTTATTAAATATTATATTTTTTGAACGAAATAACGAAGATTCTTGGACCCACTTCCTCATTAGAGATTTTTTCAATAAAAGAAAAATTCAAAAGATTATTTCTCCGTGAACGTTTTATTGAAAGAATGCCTGTAGTTAAATTATTATCTCCTAAAATATTGTTATTTTCAATTTGCTTTATGTCCGGCTCATATTTTATCACATCTAAGAATTCCTGAAATGCTGTCATTGCAGTAGGGTTTTGTTCAAGCCAAGAAGGTATGGTTTTTGGCGGCTCTAAAAAATTAAATGCAGGACGATCTTTTTTACCAATTTCTCTACTTAGACTGATACCACTAAGAATCAAGCTAAATTCGGGTATTATTTGCCTTTTATTAGGGATCGGTTTTTTTAGGTTATAATAGTCTATTCTAGAAGGATTACCTTGTTTAGACATTACTATGAATAATCCCTCTATTTGTTTTTCTTTAATTTCATCTATAAGTACAGGAAATCCTTTTCCTCCCCTTGCAATTTTTGTTAGCCCAGGGATAGATAAACAAAGATCTGTTAAAAAACTACGTGTTCTTCGGGGCGGTGATCTAGAAGTAGTTATTGCTAAGCGGGGTTTAAACCTCACCTGTTTGATCACCGCACCCTACATTAAATTACAAAGATTTAAGTTAAATTATTCTTTAGTAGCTTGTTCAGCAAGTTGTTTTGTAATTCTGAGACCTCTTTTACCAGCATCAGTTACTGGCTGCCATGCGCCGCCCACGAATGTGTATCCACATTTACGACACTTCCATATACCAATACTTAATTTTCGAACGGTATACTGCCTACATTGAGGACATCTGTGGTCGGCTTTTGATAACTCCTCTATTTTTCGGACTCGTTTTCTTATAGTTGCACCGTACCTTGGGCCGAAACGACCAGTAGATTTTACTTTTCTTGTTCTTGTTCTAACCATAACTATCTCCTCATTCAGATTCATAGTTATTTAGGGCTTCCTTTATGACACTACGGACATGATCTGCAATGACCGCACCTTTTCTAACAATTTCCAGAACCTCCTTAAATTTAAATACACCGTTTTCGCCCTTTTGTGCAGACACGATTGTATTAAGATCTTTATAACCTACTGTTAATCTAGCTGATGATACTCGTTCCTCTTTTAATGTAGGATCTACTACATGATGTTCACCGATTTTAACAGTAGTAACGGAAGCAGGGATATGAGTGTATTTTAATGGTTGTAGATCATCTGGGTCTAATTCAACAGTTCCATCTTCTTTGATTATTGCTCTAGGAATTTTTGCACTAGCTAAAGCAGAGATAGCGGCGATGGATGCGGCATCAAATAAATTACCATCGTGATCTAATGCGTATAGATCAATGAAAAGTGTCCATACTTTTTCTCCGGGCACTAATACTAAGGATTCTGGTTCTATAAATTTGGATTCTCTGATTATTCTGTCAGTTACTCTTGCTAATTCTATTGTTTCAGGATCTGGTGGGCCTGTTTCAAAGTCTGGACTAGCTATGGGTGATCTCTCTGCGCCTACTAATATTACTCCCTCATTTGGTGTATCTGGAAAAGGAGTGCCAACTACGGCTTTAACTCCTGCAATCACTTTCGTTTTTCCGAGAGTCACATATGCAGAGCCTTCTGCTTTTGGAACATAATTAAGCTTGATTTTTATCTCTCTAAATTCATCGAATGCTCTTCCATCGATTCTTCTACCGCTTTCAAGTAAAGATAATATGTATTCACGCTCAATTTCAGCTACAACAGGTCTATCTGTCATTATAATTCCTCCTTATCTTCTAATTCCGCAATTTCTAACGTATCTGGATCCACATCGTCTGAAGCTTCTTCGTTGTCATCTTCCTCTTCTTCAGGTTCTTCTCCAGGTGTTAGTGGAATCGGTTCCATTTCATCGGATGATTCTTCTATGGGAACATCGGGAACTTCTTCGCTAACAGTTTCATGTGGTTCTATTACTTCTTCCTCAATAATTTCCTCTTCAATTGTTTCTGAAGGCTCAATGATTTCTTCTTTTTCAATGGGTTCTTGTTCTTCTATTGTAGGGATTTCTTGTTCCTCTTCAAAAACAACTTCTTCTTCAACAGATTGTTCTTCTTCTGCTTCTTCGAGTTCTTCTTCCCCGATAATTTCCACTTCTATTTCTTCGATATCGTCTTCTGTTTCTTCATCATGTTCGGTAACTTCTTCTAATTCTGTATCTTCAATTATTTCAATATCTGGTTCAATCTCTTCAAGTTCTGTTTCCAGTTCTTCTCCCTCAAAAGTTTCACTTATTTCCTCTATTTCGCTTGTGTCCCCTACTTCTGCCTCGGCCCCAATATCTTGTTCTTCCTCTAAATCGATTTTATACCTGTTTATCAAGGCCTCTTTCTCCATTTCATAGATCTTTCTTGCGCCTTCAATTGCCATTTCTAAAGCTTCTTCAAATTGTTCAATTGTAAATTCTCCATCTAATTGCAATAAAGAAATCTCATCAGTCATAGGGGAATAAACAATAGGCATGTCACCAGTACCTTCTTTATCTTCCACATCACATAGATCAAGAACTACTTCGCCATCTACAATCCCAGCTGCTACTCCTGCTAACAAATCTCTCATAGGTATTCCTGCATCGGCCAAAGCAAGTGCTGCCGCAGTAGCACTGGCACATCTTGTTCCACCATCGGCTTGAATAACTTGGATATACACATCTATAGCTGCCCTCGGGAAAAGATGCGTTAAAACAACGCTTTCAAGAGCTTCAGTTAATACTTTAGAAATTTCTTTTTCTCTTCTACTTGGAGCAGGGCTTTTTCTTTCGGGAACTGAAAACGTAGACATTCTATAAGTACATCTGAGATTAGCACGGTCGGGTAATGCTAAATGTTTAGGATGTAATTCTCTTGGTCCATGAACAGCAGCTAAAATAATATTTTTACCCATACGGACAAGAGCTGAGCCATCGGCACTATCTAAAACACCGACCTCAATACTTATGGGACGGAGCTCTTTCTTTTTACGTCCGTCGACTCTGATAAACTCATTATTTTCATCACTCATTTCTGTTTTTCACCTCATCATAACTTTTCAAAAATTGTTCTATACGATCAGTTAGTCCTTGTCTTAACGCTTCTTTTTCAACAAGTTTAATGGCTTCAATGGCTTTCATTTCATCTTCCATTGATTTACCTTCAATCCATATTCTACCATTCTGGCCAATTAGGATATTTGTTTTCGTATATTTTTTAATGATATTAATCATGCTTCCCTTATGGCCTATCACGCGACTAATTTTTGTTGGTGTTACGCTAATAATTTTACCTCCCGTTAGTTTTCCTAATCCACGTTCAAGAGTGGTCAAAGACGGATCTTTTGTTCTGTCAAAAGCAATTATTTTTGCACGAACTACGTCACCAACATCATATATTTGCCTGGCATCATGCTTGACAGGATCAAATTTACGCGTAGTAGCATTATTAGCAAAAAGTATTCCTTCATAGGGACTGCCAATATCTAATCTCCACATAGTTAGACCCACGTCAATTACCATACCTATAACTACATCTCCAACTCGAGGAAGATATTTTCCTCTTAATGCACGAGCAGAGATCGTGTTTCCAGAACCCGTGAAAATACCAAATACAACTGATCGGTAATACGGGCCGTCTTTTCGAACCCCATTGCCTACTTTATAATTGTTGCCCTCTGCTAAGATCTGCCCAGGGACAATCAATTCTTTTTCTTTCACAAAGATAGTCATGTTATTCACCTGAAATTTGATTTGTTAGCTTAAATATTCCTTCACTATTTATCTTAATGCGTGCTAATTCTTTATAGAATTGATTATTTTTGTTTTCTCTCGATTATTTGTCCATTTACTTTTCCTTTAGTCCTTTCAGCAACCAATTCCATTAAGTCTGCCATTGCTCCCGCAGGCATGGTTAAGGTAACAATCCAGCTTCCTTCGTTACCCCATTCTTCTTTTACGACTTTACCCTTACTAGTTATTAAACCGTAAAGTTGACCTACAAGGGTGGGAGGCACACGAAACTGAACCGTGGCGATTTCCATTCTTAAGGGAAGAATGGAGCGCAGCTTAGGTAATATCTCTAATGCTTGTTCTTCAGCATCACGTTTAAAGTCAATGTTTACACCAACTTGATCAAGTGCTTGCTCTAAACGTTGTTTAGGATGTGGCAATCCCGTTTTTGGATTAACACAGTGTGTATGTAAGAAATCAATGATCTCTTTTCTTTTTTCTTTCAAAAACGATTTTCTTTGTTCTTGAGTAAGTAATAGCTCACCTTCATCAAGAATTATTTTGATTGCTTCGTCGATGTTATCAGTACCTAAAATCTCTTCTAATTCTGCAGCGCCGGCTTTCATTCCCTTAGAAAAATTGGTAAAGATGATATCTCCTTCAATTATGTCTTCGATAGGAATTTTTTCACCTTGCTTATATAGCCATGCTTCTTGGGGATTAACAACAATTTCTAATTTCTTTCCTTTTTTGTTATATCTTACAAGGGTTTTATTTTCTAGATTTACTCTTTTTCCTCGCTCACCAGGAATGTAGGACATGTTTTTTCAACCTCTGACTTGTTTTTTTGAGGAAGGATCGGATACCTACTTGCGAGTTGACTAACTATATCTTTCCTCTTCAACATCACTCATAAAATAATATAATTAAGCATTATTGAATGGGACTTGTTGTTTTTAACAAAAAATAATATTGTTTTTCTTGTAGTTAAGAAACCACATCCAAATTTTCTTAATTGAAAACTAAATAGTTATTAACATGGTCAGACTGTTTGCTGGTCTTCTCGCTTCAACTGATAGGAATAGAGAACGACAATGTGCTAGTGAATTATTTTATGTACTAACTGAACATTTAGGAATCAAAGAAGAACAAATATATGTCTCAAACACAGGAATTTCAGGGCTTGTGACTATCAAAGTAAGAGACGAAGAACCGATTACATTAGTAAAAAAAATTAAGGATTTCTTAGACACAAAAGAAAAAAATTACTTAATTGAAACAAGAAGAATAGTTCCAATTCAAAAAGTTGTAAGTACAGACATCGAAAAAATAAGTGAAACAGCAATCAAGCTATTTAATGATAAAAAAGGAAAATGGAGAATTTCAATTAGGAAACGACATCATACCATGGATCGAGATTCATTAATTGGGGCGATTGCTTCACAAATAAATGAACCCGTTGATCTAGAAAATTATCAATGGGACTTGAGAATCGAGATCTTAGGCCCATTAACTGGAATTTCTGTGATACCGCGTGGTCTTGATCTTAGATTAACAGCAGAAGAAAATTGAAAAATAATAGATTAATATAATAATATATTATTAAAAAAAATTTTGTTTTTATTTTAAATTTAAGCACACCATATAAATATTAGGTCTATTTTTAGGTATAAATAATATAAGGTAAGTTTAAAAATAATAAAAAAGTTAGGATTCCCAAAAGGGGGTAAAATTGAGTAATAAACATAATAAAAAAGAAAAAAAAGATGAAATTAGTGATATTAATGAAGAGGAATTCCTAAATCTTATTTCAAATATTCAATTAATTTTAGAGAGAGAACAAAAATTAAGAAGTAATATTGAAAAAAAACTGTTAAACAAAATATCTATTAACACCTCTAAATCTATAATGCTAAAACAAACATTAAATGTATTATCTAAACACTTGGATTCTTTAGAGAAAAAGCTTTCAAAAATTGAAAATACATTATTTAAGAAAGAAGGAGTTAATCATCCAGTCATAGATTCTTTAGAAGCTCAGATCGAAACATTAGAATTAGAAAGGGAAATGCTTATTGAGCATATCCAGAAACTAGAAGAAGGAGTAATGAATAGAGAGATTGCAATTGAAGTCTTAGAAGAATGGATTAAAACCTTCGAAGCAGAAAGACAGAGAATGATTGATGACATAGTAATATTTCGTGAGAAAGTAGAGCAATGGCAAGCATTGCTAGAATACACAGAAGTAGTATCTCAATCAGACAAACGTTATCATATTCTTAAGGTTCTAACAATGATGGGTGAACCAATAAATCGCAGTCAATTAGAAGCCCACATACCAGGGTCAAGTATAGAGATTGATAACGCGATTAATGATCTGTTAGCAATAAATTTGATTAGTATTAACGAAAAAGGAGATGTTATTCTTACAGACCCAGAAAAAACTCAATGGTTATTAACCTAGTGAACTACCCCTTGCTTTGGCAAGGAGCTTCCTGCTTCATCAAGAAGACTCGCCCCAAGACCACTTCCTTTACTGTAAGAAATGGTTCGGAGTTTTTTTAGAATTCTCTCTACAGTCCCTACGATACATCCCACCCCTGTCTTTATTTTGAGGATGTCTAATTTAGGAGTTGACTGGAATAATATGTGGACATGGTCTCTATTACTTTCAATATCCAGTATTCTTACCGCGAAAGTATCTGAAATTTCTCTTATTTTTTTGTTTTATTAAGTCGTTAATTTCTGGTTTGGGCTAATGACCTTCCTTTCTTTTTTCTGTATTTTACAACAAATATTAGGTGATAATATAGCGAATAGCGAATATAATATAGTGAATGTGAACCCTTGTTTAAGTCATATTTCAAAGTTATCAATAATAAGGCACAACTATAAAAGAGTGTTCGTATCGGCTTTAATTTCATCCCCCACCTTGCGGAAGGGGACTTCACGCCGATAAAGTTAAATTCTAAATTCATCACATCAGGTTTATTCCTCAAATTCTAAGATTATATGTTCTAAATTAGTAATTTCTATTACAAAGCTTATTTTGTCATTGGGAACCTCGTTTAGACCAATTCTTAATCCTTGTAATCCACCTACAATTGTAGCTAATGTGTCAGAACGCCCTTGAAATCTTACTGCTCTATATACCGCACTCCAAAATGAATCATAATATTTCTGCATGATGAACCAGACTAATCCAATAATCTCAGTTATTCTTGAACCCCTTCCTAAAGAAAACATTAGTGAATGATCATCAGGGTAATTTTTTGATAACTTTGAGTATTTCTCAGCTTTTTCAATTATTTTTATGATTTTTGGGGATACATCCAATTCATAGAGCAATTGTTTTTTCCATTCTTCCACAGGTAAATTATCGTAAGCAAATTTAGACATAAAAGCAATTACCTGTGCTCCGTTTAAAGCAATAGGATCATTATGACTAGCTGAAGCTAAAGCACGTGCATAGACCTTTATTCTACCAGGTCTTGAATTGTAGAACCAACCAATGGGCAATACTCTCGAAGCCAAAGAAGAACCAACTTCAATTGTCACACCAGTCTGAGACCAATGTTTACCTTGAAGCCATGGTCTAAATCCATTAGCGGAAGCTTGATCTGGGGCTAGATACTGGTTTATTCCTGCTAACCAATGTTCCACTTGAAACTGAAATTCTTCCATGAATTCTTCCAAAGAATTAGTTTTATTACGAGCTAAAGCTCTAACAACTGAAAATATAAGCTGAGTATCATCTCCAATAATAAAAAATTCAGGACTAAGCTCAGGCCCTCCATATCTAAATAGTTGCTGTATCTTTGAATATGTTAAATGTTCTGTAATGCTTCCCAACGCATCCCCAATCGTTACCCCCACCAAGAAGTTTCTTAATTTTTCTAAAGATGGGATTTGTACGCTTTCTTCGTTTTGAGAAAGAGAATCATCACTACTCAGCGTATTCACCGATAAAGCTTTTCACGGTATGCTTAAGTTGGTTGATCATACCAAGGTAACATTTGTGAAATAAATTAGAAAAAATATAGTAACTAATTGAAATTTATAAAAACTACTCAATTCCCATAATTATTTTTGCTATTTTTATGTGATCTTCGTCAACTACTTTCAAATGATCTACCGCATCTTTCAAAGGTCTTTTAATAATTTTTGTACCCTGCAGTGAGGGGAAATATCCAAATTCTCTGTTATTTACTAGTTCTGTAGCCAATATTCCAAAACGTACAGATAATACTCGGTCATATGCAGTTGGTGACCCTCCTCTTTGTACATGACCAAGTACAACATGTCTAGTTTCGATACCTGCTTTTTTATTCAAGTATTCTGCTACTCTCTGTGCAACACCACGTTTTTCAAGCCTTACATGTCCAAATTCATCTTTTTCAATTTCGTTATCATCAGGATTTTCTTCAACAAATTCAAAGCCCTCGCTAACAGCAACAAGAGCCCATCTTTCACCAGATTCATATCTCTTTTTTATGATCTCAGCAACTTTTTCCATTGGCATTGGTAATTCAGGTATAAGAATTGCATGGGCACCGCCAGCAATACCTGCATAAAGAGTAATCCATCCAGCATGTCTACCCATTATCTCAACAACAATTGTACGGTGATGTGATTTTGCAGTAGTTGTAAGGCGATCTAAAGCTTCAGTTGCAATAGTTACAGCAGTATTAAATCCAAAAGTATAATCCGTAGCATCTAAATCATTATCTATTGTTTTAGGTACACCAACAAAAGGCAACCCTAAATCATATAACTTTCTAGCGACACCTAAAGTATCATCTCCACCAATTGCAATTACTGCATCAAAACCATTTGTTTCGATCGTTTTTTTGATTTTTTCCACACCATCTTCTCGTTTAAACGGATTTGTTCTGCTAGAACCTAAAATAGTACCCCCTATAGGTAAAATATCTTTAACCATGTCATAATCCAATTTTAAAATATCATTTTCCATTAGTCCTTTCCAACCATCTCTTATTCCATATAACTCATGCCCAAGTTGTGAGGCTCTTTTAAATACACCCCATATTACAGCATTCATTCCAGGGGTATCTCCACCAGAAGTTAAAATTCCTATCTTCATATATATCCACCTCTTTATTGATAATTTGGCGTTTAGAGTTTAAAACGCCAGTTAATGTTTGGATTATTTCTCATATTAAATTATCTTTAACTTCGTGAATTTTGATAAGGAAAAAAATGGTCTAAAAAAATTATTCTTCTTTAGAAATCTCAATTTTAGAAGTAACATCATCTAAAATCTTAAAATATTGGTGATTTAAAGCTTCAATTAAGTCTCTAAAACGTGTCGAAAATTTTTCTGGGCTACTTATAATTATACTAGGATTTTCCTCAATAAACACAGATAACTCTTTGAAAAGATATTCTCTTGGGATTGGTGAGAACGCTTTTCCTTTAGGTACAATTATTGTTAGTATAATATAATTTTGTTCTCTTAAACGAGGATCTTTTTGAACAGGATCATATATCATTTTTGAGAGAACAAAGCATTCTAATTCAGGATGATCTGTGGTTGGTAATGGACCGTATAAACCTTCAGGGTAATTATGGCCTTGGCCTATTAAAACGTATAAATAAGTCCCCATGCGGAGTAGCAGTACTTCATCATTTTCAACTTTAACATGTTCCCCATCAACTGCCCAAACAGGTGTGGGACCTGTCTCTTGAAAAGCATAAAAGATAAGCGCAAAATCATTTTTATTCGTAATTGAAGAACTTAATACAGGGATAACTGGAATAATTTCATCACTCTGCCGGCCTTGTAATAACTGTTTTAGGCTTTGCCGGATAGTGTTCTTCGTGTTCATGATGAAGTCATATATTTTTTGTATCCATAGAGCATATTTCATATGTCCATACTGTTTTGTAACAGAACGACCTCTCTCAACCCATAATAAAGATTCTTCAAGATTACCCTTAGCAAGCTCTAAAACACTTTTTTGGATATATGTAGTAATGGCAAGCAATGGGGAGAACGTTAAATCGATAAATTCTTCATTTAATTTCATAAAATTTTCTGCACGTTGAAGCCAGCCTACTGCACCAACGGCTGCATAATATAACAAAGATAGATCTGCTAAGATAACGATTAAAAAATAACAAGAGTAATCTTTGATATTTTCTAAAGTGAAAAATGCATCTGTAATTTTTAGAATTGCTTGATCAACATATCCTTTCTGACTTAAAGAAAAACCATTCATTATAAGTAAATACTTTTCTTCTACAACAGAATAAGTTTGTATTTCTAAGTCTTTGAAAGATTCTTCTAAGTTAATATTTCTTGATTCTGGGGGAACATTTAAATTGAAAACTTCATTAATAATAACCATCCGCATATTTAAAATAAAATCCCTTTTGTTATAGTAGTCTAAAGGACTTTTTTCTAGTTTAATAGATGTTTCTTTTCCTAAAATCAATCCTAAAATTAGAGAATTCTTTTCATACCAGTTTTTCCAAGCATCGCTTTTATTTTCTAATATATTCTTGGCTATAAATAAAAGATCTTGTGCTAAGATAAAGTCCCCACTTGATACAGCATAATCAAACAAGATATTTAATGCTACAATCAATGATAGAAAAGGAACACCTTTGTTAATTCCTTCTTCTAATGATGCTAACGTATTTTGACCCGCAAATTCATCTTCAGAAAGCCAAGCAATTATTAACTCAAGTAAAGAAGTTCTCCACTCATTTGCCACGGAAGGATAAAAAACATCGATATTCATTATGTTTGCTTCATGCTCAGTTATTTTCAGTTCCAAAACAGACAATAATTGTTTAGATTTAAGGCCTCGATTATATTTTAATAGAAATAACAAGAATAAAAGCTCATTGTTCCAGAAAATAGGTACTTCATATGTAGAAAGATATTCATGGATTTTTTCTTCTAAAGATTCAGAAGCATACATATATAGCCATGTATCATGAAATAGGGACACTAAAAACAAGACAAATTCTTCAGTATTCTCAGGAGGAGGTATTTTTTGGTACGAAGATGGGCTAGATTTTACTGGGATCCCAAGAAATATTCCTTTCATATAGTTCTTAATTTCTTCAATAATCTCGGGACTTTTACAGTTATAGTTTGCATCAAACTCCCCGTTTTCTAACTTCTGAAGCCAAGAATAAAGCTCTATAATCTCATCACGTAATTCCTCGTTCAAAGCCTCTCATCTTTCCGTAGTAAATGAAAAATGATATTTTTTTTGGTTTTTAATATCCTACATTATTTTTGAAAAAGAGTTATAATAAAAAATAATTCAAAAGCAGAAAAAACAAAGAAAGAAAAAACCCAAGAGAAAAAAATTATGTTTTTATAGTGGTTTTATATGGACTGTTAATTTCATTTTTTCAACTTCCCAGTTAGTAGTAGTTATCTTATTTGCACGAGGTTTCTTGCCCAAGACTAGCTCTGTGCTTTGGGTTTCATTCTTTATATAATCAGCAAATTTTTCGGCACTTTTAATTAATTCTTCGTCACCTTCGAGCCATGTTTTAATCTGCTGAACAAATTTGAGACCAGCTTGTCTACGTGTCTCTTGTATTCTACGAACAATTTCTCTGGCTAATCCTTCCATTCTTAGCTCAGGAGTAATGGTAGTATCTAAGTATACAGCTACTTCATCCTGTGAGGCATATTCATACCCCTCGATAGTACTTACCAAGATCTCTACGTCTTCAGGCTCCAGTTCTACTTCTTGTCCGTCAACCATTAATTTATAGGTTTTACCGCTATCAACCGCTTCTTTAAGCTTTCTAACTTCTTCTTGGGAAAGATTCTGCAGAGCTTCTTTTACTTTGTTTATAAGACTTTTGACTCTAGGTGCTAATCTCCTGAAATTAGGTTTAACAGAATAAACAACAAATCCTGTTGATTTAGTAGATACTTCAAGTTCCTTTACATTAAGCTCTTCTTCCAATACTTCTTTAAATGGCTCCAACATTTTTGCTTGTTTTTCGTCAACGACTACGACTAATTTTGGAAGAGGTTGGCGTAGCTTTATGTTCGCTTGAGCTCTTGCAGTTCTCCCTGCTTGAGCAACTTTAAGTACTATTTTCATTTCTTCTTCTAATTTAGTGTCTTTTAATTCATTATTTGGTTCAGGGAAATATTCCATGTGAACGGACATTTTAGCATTTTTGTCTACGTTATGAACTAAGTTTTGATAAACGATCTCTGCCATGAATGGAGTATATGGTGCAATTATTTTAGATAATGTTACCATTACCTCATATAGTGTGCTATAAGCAGATTTTTTACTTAATGTAAGTTCTTCACTCCAAAATCTTCTCCTCGAACGTCGTACCCACCAATTGCTCAGTTCTTCAACTACAAATTCATCAATAGCTTTTGCTCCTAAATGAAAAGACATTGTTTCAAATCCTTTTATGACTTCTTCAATAACTGTGTTTAATCGACTGAGCAGCCAACGATCAAGTTCTTCCCTTTCGGAGTACGGAACAAAGAATTTTTCAGGATCAAACTTGTCCGCATTCGCATTGTTTACAAAGAAAGTATAAACATTCCAAAATGTATTTACAAATCGTCGCATAGATTCGCTGACTAAATTAGGAGAATACCGAGTAGAATTCCAAGCAACAGTAGAAAGTAGGAACCATCTCATCGGGTCAGCGCCTTCTTTCTTAATTACCGTCCATGGATTTCCTTCTGCCCGCCCGGATTTGCTCAT
>JAMOVR010000091.1 GCA_027061945.1 Candidatus Heimdallarchaeota archaeon | reverse complement strand
ACCAAAACGCCTCAATAAACATCCTTGAGAAAGAACTGGAGGCATTGACCAAGGCTAGGCTCCCTCTATCTTGTCGGTATACGGCGAATAAAGGCGCGAAATGGCATGAAACAACCACACAATCATGCCTATACGCCGAACCCCATACCACAACTTCAGCCGTGGGAGTATGTCAGAAAGTGATTACATTATCTTTGTTCCATTAGGAACGTCTTTTTCAGGTATAAGAAAATACCAACCAATATCATCATTTCCAGTCATTAACAACATACCTTCAGACATAATTCCTTTAAGTTTTTTAGGCTCAAGATTGACTAAAACTGGAGTTTTTTTACCGATTAATTCTTCGGGAGTATAAAGGTGACCAATACCAGAAACAATGGTTCTAAGTTCACTGCCGATATCTATTGTTAATTTAAGTAATTTATCAGAGCCTTCAATTTTTTCAGCAGTTTTTATTTCTCCAATACGAATATCCAGTTTTGAAAATTCGGAATAGCTAATTGTTCCCTTTTTCTGATTTCCTTTTTTCTTTTGCTTAGTTTTTTTCTTTTCTTCCCTGCCGCCAAATCGTTTAATAAGTTCTTGGACTTGTTTTTTCTCGATTTTTTGAAATAAGATCTCAGGATCTGAAGAAACCTTTTTACCTTCTAAAGAATCAAAGTCAACAACATGGTCTAAAGTAATTAGATGAACCTCAGAGGGGTCTAATCCTAAATTCTTGAAAATTGTTTCTGATGTTTTGGGAATAAATGGTTCTGATAAGATAGCAATGCCTCTTACAAAATGTGCTACGGCAGATAACGTTACATGTGCTTTCTCTTTATTTTCTTTTACTTGCTTCCATGGGGCACGTTGTTGGAAGAAACGATTTCCTTCTTGCCATAAATCTCTAAGAATAATAACGGTTTTTTGGAACTCATAAGAATCCATTTCTTTAACATAGTTTTCAAGGCCCTTTTTTAGAGCTCTAATTAAAGCTTGGACTTCAGGATCATTTTTATCCACCTTGCCAATTACACCGTCAAAGTTCTTATTTAGGAAACTTACAACACGATTAACCAAATTTCCTAATGAACCCAATAGGTCCTTATTTACGGCTTCTGCAAAACCTTCCCATTTAAAGTCAGTATTTTGTCTTTCAGGGGCAATTAACATTAAATAGTAACGCCAATAATCCGCAGGGAATAATTCTAAGGCCTGATCCGTAAATACACCCCTGTTCATTGATGTACTAAATTTTCCACCTTCATATGTTAACCAATTAAAGCCTTTAATCATATGAGCTAAGACATAATTATCTCGAGTTGCGATTAATGAAGCAGGCCACATTATAGCATGGAATGGGACATTATCAGAACCAAGAAACTGAATAAGTTTTGTGTTATCTGGATCTTTCCAATATTTTTTCCATATTTCCGGTTTTCCGATTTTATTTGCCCATTGCATGGTTATTCCAATATAGGAATTAGGTGCATCATACCAGACATAAAATCTTAGATCTTCATAACCTTTAAGGGGAACTTTAATTCCCCATTTGAGGTTCCGAGTTATCGCTCTAGGTTTTAGCCCCTCATTTAACCATTTCATAGCGATACCTTTAGTTACTGCAGGCCAATGAGTTTGTTTTTCAACCCATTCTCTAACTTCGGGTTCTAATTTAGGAAGATCTAAATATAAATGTCGAGTTTTACGTACTTCTATTTGATCTTTTCCACAAATTGTACAACGAGGATTAATTAATTCTGTAGGATTTAGTAATGCAGAACAATTTTCACATTGATCACCTCTAGCGCGTTCATAGCCACAATGGGGGCATGTTCCTACTACGTATCGATCGGGCAAAAACCTTTCATCGATAAGACAGTACAACTGTTCATCTTCTTTCTCAAAAATAAATCCGTTTTCCCATTGCTTTAGAAATATTTCTTGAGTAATTTTATGGCTTTCTGGAGCACTAGAACGCCCAAAATAAGTAAAATCTAAATGAAATCCTTCATATATCCTCTTCTGGATCTCATAATATTTTTTACAATATTCCTCAACAGGTAGATTCTCCTTAAGGGCTGAAATTTCTGCGGGGGTACCATGCTCATCTGTACCACAGATATAGATAACGTCCTTTCCTTTACGTTTCAAATAACGCGCATAAACATCGGCAGGTAATAGTGAACCAACTAAGTTCCCTAAATGCTTTATTCCATTAACATAAGGCAATGCAGATGTTACTATATATTTCTCGGTAGACTCTTCACTCACGATAACCACCTCTTTAAAGCGTTATAATGCTTTTTCGTTACTAAAAAAGACTTGTTGTTTATTATAATCTTTTAAAAAATAGAGTTTAATATAAACCTTGATAAAATAGTTATCAAGTCTTGATATTTCTATTCTTGATATTTCTATATAATTCAATAATGATAATAAGGAGAATAATATAAACTGAGGGGGCTCTGGAAAATAAGAGTCATTGGACAAGCATTTGGCGATCCCTCAGTTTATTCACCTACGATATTAACATACAACACCACCTATAAGCATTTCGTATTATTAATCTTAGAAACAAAATAGAATATGTTTTCCTAAACCATCAATTTTTTTATGATAAAAAAGCTCTAAAAAGTTGATAGTCTATGGTAGAACCAACATTTGAAGTAAAAATGACTCAAATTGGAGAAATGCAGTTTAAAGCGGAGTTTGACGTTGGAAAATGGGAACCAGTCTTTTTTGATGAACCAGAAACAGTCCCAGGCGGAAAAGGGGAATATCCTAACGCTTCTAGAATGTTAGCCGCATCAGTACTTAATTGTTTATCTGCATCTCTAAATTTCTGCTTGATGAAATCAAGAATTCCTGCAGATAAAATAAGAGGAGTAATAAAAGGAACATTAGCAAGAAATGAAAATGGCCGTTGGAGAATTAAGTCTTTAGAAGCTAAACTTATCGCGCATTATGATAATGTAGATGAAACGATAAAACATAAATTTGAAAGATGTAAAAACATTTTCTTTGACTTTTGCATCGTATCCGCCTCTATCAAAGAAGGAATAGATATTAAAGTAGAGGCAGAATTGGAAGAAGGAATTTAGTGATATCTAGTAACATTTTTTATTATCCATTTATTACACATACACCAATATCTTCCATCGATAGGAAAAGTGCATCCCATTTACAAGGGATACCCTTTTCTAAACATGCTTTTCTTACTAATCGATCAAGATCGTAAAAAGAGTATTTTTTACTCAAAGCAGTTATGATCATCTTGGATTTTTTACGGGAAACCCTAAAAAATTCTTTAACACCGCACCAATCACAAGATAAGTTCTGAAGAACAGAGAAGCTATACAATGTATCAAATACATTATTTCTAAACGGCATAAACTCAATGTCACCAGCCACAAGCATTGCAACTTCTGTTTTTTCTCTAGCGATTCTAAGCATATTCAATGAAAGATCTATCCCAACAATAAATCCATGATATGTTTTTTCCATAAATTCTAAAAACAAGCCTGTCCCACAACCAGCATCCAAAATAAGTCCTTCAGGAGAAGCTTCGTTTAACGCCTCAGAAAACTTTGTAAATTGGATTTTACGATATCTGTTATCATATATATCACTAGTTTGATTATAAAGATCCCTTATCCTCCTTGGCTTATCAGTATCCACAAACATACTAACGAAGGTCTTCATAAATAAATTCAAAGGGTGTATCGAAATTCTCTATTTCTTTATTAAATAATAAATAAATATCAAACGCAACAAAAACAAAAATTATTGTGTATATGATTGAGGCATACCAATTGATTGCATATCCTAATGATCCTAATAACATGTTAATCAACATAAAAAACATACTAGCTGAAATAGGACAAATTAACATAAATACCATATACGTTTTAAAAATGGATACCGTGTTATTATAGATTTGGTGAACATATTTTTTTCCCCAAAAATAAGACCAAACTAATAACAAGAGGTCTAAAGCCATTAAAACAGATACAGGATTCCCTTGAAATAATAATTTGTAATTTATTTGCCAAGGTCCATATAAAGGTGGTACTAAAAAATAAAACAAAAGCGTTATAAGAAACATCATTACGGGTGTAATCGCTAACAAAAACATGAAGAACTTAAGGTCTTCTTCTTTACTACGTATCATTTTCTCGTCCTATAGTACTAAAAGCAACGAAATATATAACCCCCACCAATACTCAAAATCCCGAAAAAAAAGAATGAGAACAATTATAATTATAAAATAAGGGAAAGGTCAAAGAAACGTGCAAAACTTACAACTTTTTTAACGGCTGGTTTCGAAAAGTATCGATTGCTTTTTAAAGCTCTAAAACGCCATTCCATCAAGGAAAAACTAAAAAACATGTCGGTGATACCCATGCCCAAAAACAAAATTGGAATCATTATACTCTTCTTGCTAATAACTAGCTTGGGAATCAGTAATCAAGTAAATGGGCTAACAACAAACCCAAGTCAGACGGATCGAATAAGTTATAATCAATCCAATGTTCCACCAGCCCCAGAATTATTATCTATAAGCCCAGAAAAAACCCTGTATGAGATAGGTGAAGAAATCACAATAGAATATATCGCAGACCGATATCAAGTAGATGGAGTTATTATTGTAGGTGTAGGTAGCGGTTTAACTACAGACCCCGATCATGGTCTTAATATGACCCTGTATAAAAGCTACAAGGATCAATCCTACTATAAAGTAACCCTAAACATAACTTCTTTCACTAAGTTCTGGGCATGGGCATGGAGTGGAACCATTCAAAACAGGACAGTTGAAGAACTTGAACCTTTCGCCCATGGAGATAAAGCCCACTACATCTTTGTAGAAGGGCAACAATTACCCCCAGAACTAATATCCGTTGCAGGAGCAACTCAATTATCATTGGAGGCAACTAAATATTATGCCCCCACAGGATCTAATGTCACTATTAAATATGAGATTAAAAACGCTACAGGAACAGAAAAGATATATCTTGCATTTGCAACCAATAAAACAATTCTGTATAATGACACAGTACAATTACCTGAAAGCACAGATCCCGCAAACGGATATGTCTTTTTTGTAAAAGAAATGCAATTAGTTTCTTACGCACCAGCATTACAAGACAAACCAGCAACATATGAAACAACAATCACTTTTAACGAAAAAACCCTATATTTCGCCGCAAAAGGCCCCATTGGATGGGAATTAGACCCAGCAACACTAGCAGAACCTAGAGTCAATATGTTAACAAATGGTTTTTCGTTAAATTCAACACAATTTGATCATGGATTCGCAGAAGGCGAAAAAATAAATGTCACAATTACCGCTATAAATGCAACACAATACGATACATTCTACTTAAGATATAGGATCTATGAGAATCTAACAACAACTGAAGCTGGAAATTGGACAACTGTTCAACTCTCAAACCCCATTGTTTCAAATGTAACAATCGACAATAAAAATAGCACTAAATTCACATTCAGCACGCTAATTGGCCCATTTGAAGCGAATAAATCCATAGAATATCAAGCATTCACAAGATATCTAATGGATACTCAAAATGAAACAGATAATTCTCTTCATAGAGTAAACATATATCCTATAAGGCCCTATGGAAAAATCGAAATAGACTATGAATACACAAACGCTCAGAATTATACTATAACATGGACAACTGGAACCTTTGTCGGAGAAATCACGAATGTAACACTACTAGTTAACAATACGTTTGTAGCAACAATAATGAACGAAGAAAATTATACTATTGAGTTACCTATTGAGGGATATTACTTAATAGAATTAAATATAACAAACTCTTACAACGCATCAACAATAGTAAATGCAACCTTAATTGTAGACAGAACAAAACCAACATTAACAGTAACAGGATTAAAAAATAACACTAAATATATAAGCGGAGAAGAAATTATTCTTCAATATTCAGATAACTCCACTTTCTGGCAGTCAGGGATAAAACAAGTTCTTGTAGACTGGGGAGATGGAGTGATTATTGATGCCACAAATCTCACAAAAGTTAAACATTACTACCTTAAAGATGGTAAATATAATATCACAATTACAGTAATAGACAATGCAGGAAATAATAACACAATTACATATTTTGTAACCGTAGATCAACCACTAACAATTCCTACATCAACATATACTGCACAAACACCATTTTCAACAATAACAATTATTGGATCCTCAATTGCCGCAATAACAATCATAACTAAAAAAAGAAAAAACAATTTTAAAAACTAAAATTAAAAAATAATAACTATTCTTCTTTTTAATTTTAATTATTTTTCAAAAATACATTATTTACGATATATCAATATATCTATCAATATATCAAAGAACAAAAAAGAACTAAAAAATAATCAAACAATGCTTTCAAACCAATCAATACCATAAAGAATTATAATATATTTTTTACTGATAAAAGTACAGAAAATATCAACGCTCTAAATTTGCTTCCAATAACAATCAAATGAAAGGTAATAAAAATGAGCGAACAAGAAGTAATAAATAAACATGAACAACACGGTCTACCCGGAACAAGACAAATAAAATGCAAAGTAAATGGTAAAAAAGGTATAATCTATCTTGCACCAGAACACATCCAAATATTCACTGAAAAAACGTCTTTAGACTGGTTCTCATTAATCATCGCGATAATACTAATCGCAGGATCTGTTTATGGATATATAAAAATAGCAACTTATGCATGGGCATGGATACTAATAGACATTATCGCATTATTATTAATAATCATAGGATTAAAACAAAAAACCAAAAGAGAAACAATAGTATTTTACGAGGATTCTGTAATCAAAAGAAAACATGACCCCCCATTCCACAAAAAGCCTGTCAAACAAATATTCAGCGAAAAAAGAAGTATTAGTATATCATATAATGGAAATAAAGCCACACTAAAAATTAAGTACGGAAACAAAACTTTTTCTTTCAAACTATCAGAGATTAGAGAAACACAAGCAAAATTATTCGAAGAACATTATTCTTAGATTCGTTTAATAAAAACTAATATTTTTAACAAAATCCCCCATATAACCACTAATCTTTTCAAGTTTTATTAAGAAAATCAAGACAATGGAAAAAATCCTCATCACTAACGATGACGGTCCAGATACACCGTTACTAAAACCGTTTTTAGAACAACTAGAAAAAGAAACAAACTGGGAGATATATACAATAATCCCCGATAAACAGCAAAGCTGGACATCAAAAGCAATAACAAGATACCAAATCGTAGAAATAAAAAAAACCAGTGAGAAACAATGGCAAGTAAGCGGAACCCCAGCAACATGTGTAAATATCGCGTTATACAATATTCTAAAAGAACAGCAAATCAGTTTAGTAATTAGTGGGCCAAACTTTGGGCATAATGTTGGCAGATCTAGTATATTGAGTTCAGGAACCGTTGGAGGAGCAGTAGAAGCAGCAATAGCCGGAAAAAAAGCAATCGCTCTGAGTTTTCCTTATTTCGGAAAAACAGACGAAAAACAAATCAATAACGCCATAAAAAATGCGGTAAATATAGTAAAAATACTACATAATGACTGGGAACCAAACACACACATATACAACGTAAATATCCCCCTAAATATCGAAAAAAAACCTGAAGTAATCTTTACAAAAATATGGAGAGATAACTACAAACAATTATTCACAGAAATAGAAACAAACAAATACAAACAAACCGGTGGGGTGTCCCCCTCAAAAGTAGAGAAGCCCACTTTAGGGACAGATATGTGGGCAATAAAAAACAAGAAAATTAGTATATCACGCATAAACATAGACCTATGAAAACTAAAATTAAGCCGCTATAAACATACATAATATCCACTCACCTATTTTTTTATAACATCTCCAAATTTAGACTTAGAGACTAATTTATAACAACAAACACACAATAATTATTAGAAAAAAATGACGCCACAAAACGCTAAAAAACAAATAACAAAAGAACAATACGAAGCCGCCGTCAAAGAAATAAGTAAAAACACAGACCTCCTTTGGAATAGGTTCAACACTTTCTCTGCATATGAAGGCGCAATGATAGGATTGGCTATCATTATTGCAATTCAGGCCTATGGGCAAATAACAAATAAACTAATAACTATCGCCTCCTCTTTAATGCTCTTGTTTCTCTCAATGATAGGAATAATAATAACATTCAAAATATGGCTACCAATACATAAAAAAACAAGTGAATACGTAAAATACTGGATAGACATAGTAAAACAATACGAAAAACAAGAAAACAAACCAGCGTACTCTGAATTCTTTGAAAATACAGCAAAAGAAGAAAAAGGACTCATACGGCAAAGAGTAATACTACTAATAAAAATAATTGGAATAACATGGATACTATTCTTACTAACAGCACTAAGTGTAATAATAAGACAACTCTTTTAACCTTAAAAAGCACTTAAGACAAAGTCTTATTAAGAAAACTAATAATTTGTCTAAGATTTGAATTTTTATATTCATATTTGCATTCATGGTAGTGCTTATAATTAGTAATTTCTTTAGGAGCACTACCAGTTCTATTGGGTAAATTCAGCCCTGCAACAGGCCATTGATTAGATTCCGCATATTTTAACTCATATTTAAGCCAATTGCTAGGACTATGAGTATTTTTCCCTATCAAAAGTAATAATCCTGAACATTGTCTTAACAGTCTATCTCTTAGTGTCTTTTGTAGTTCATCAGGTTTATTACGAAGATCGCCTTCATCAATATCATCAACAAAGTCAAAATAAAAACCATTTTCTTTCAATTCGCGTTCAATTTGCCTTACAAGGGATCGATCCATACCTCTATAACTAACAAAAATTTTTTTCATAATAAATAATATCAAACCTACCTATTAAAAGTTCATATGAAAAATATAAAAGATACTTAAACTTAAATAAATCATTAAATAAAATTACGTTTTAGTTTCATTAACAATAGAAATCGGTACTTCAACAATAACCGGAGAATGTTTAAACTTAATGTTAATTTTTATACCAGCTGCCTTCAAAATGTTTGCCACAGGACAAGAATTTTTTGTCTGCTTCCAGATACGCAAAGCCATTTTTTCGTCATTACTCCAAACCTCTATACAACCATTAACCTCCAAGATCTTAGTAGTACCTTCTTCCTCAATAGTCTCAACACTACATCTTAGCTTTTCAAACTCAAAGCCATGCTTCTTAGCAACAATACTGTAAATAGTAGTAACACACCCTGACAAACCCATGAAAATAAGTTCCAACGCACTAGGACCCAAGTCATCACCGCCCTTAACACCCGGCAAATCCACAACTAAAGAATGATTCCTTCCATTAGTTAAAACAGACATCGTGTTTTTAATCCAAACACTTTTCGCCTTCATAAGCTTCAAAACAAGTAAATAAACAATAATCTAAAAAAATAATTATGGAGAGAAAAAAATGAAAGAAAAATAGCCAATAATTGACGCGTAAGAACGAAAAAAAGAGCAAATACCCATACAAAGTACAAATAAACAACTTATTAATTAAAATAAAAATCGGGTACCAATTAGACAAAAATCCGAAAAAACAATACAATATATATTAGATTGTGAAATGATCCAAATAATTATCAATAAATAAAAAACAATCTGACAAGATTATTAGATAAATGCAAAGATTGGACATACTTGATGGAATAAAAATCCTTGATCTTTCTAGGATATTTACTGGTCCATATTGTACACAATTACTAGCAGATCTTGGGGCTGAAGTAATCAAAATTGAGCCACCAAAAGGAGATGATACCAGATATTGGGGCCCACCATTCATAAAAAAAGAATTATCATCTTACTATGTTACCCTAAATCGAAACAAGAAAAATGTAGTTCTTGATCTGAAAAATGAAAAAGACCTAAAAAAACTAAAGAAACTAGTAAAATGGGCAGATGTGTTAGTAGAAAATTATAGAGAAGGAGTAACTAAAAAACTAAGAATTACTCCTGAAGAACTATGGAAAATAAATCCTAAACTAATATATCTCTCAATAAGGGGCTTTGGATCTAAAGGCCCGTATGTTAATAGAGCTGCATATGATATTATAGCCCAAAGCGAAACCGGAATCATGGGAATGACTGGGACAAAAGATGGTCAAATTGTAAAAGTAGCAGTACCAATAGGAGATATTGCCGCTGCGTTATATGGAGCAATAGGTATATTAGCTGCAGTCTACAAAGCACAAAAAACTGGTAGGGGAATACATATAGAAACATCTTTGTTTAGTTCATTACTTTCCTGGCTCACTTACCAAGCAGCAAATGCATATCTAAAACACGAAAATATCTGCCCAATGGGAACAGAACACGCAAATATCGTGCCATATCAGTCATTTCTATGTAAAGATGGAAAATGGATATCAATAGCAATAGGTAATGAAAAACAATGGGAAAAATTCTGCCAAGCCATAGAAAGGTCAGACCTAATAAATAACCCAAAATACAAAACAAACGCTAAAAGAGTAAAAAATAGGAATAGTTTAGTACCATTGCTTTCTAATATTTTCCTCCAAAAAACATGCGATGAATGGGAGGAAATACTTTTGAGATATAGTCTTCCTGTAGGAAAGGTCCGGACAATTTTAGAAGTACTTGAGCATCCCCAGGCAAAAGCATTAGATCTGGTTTTCTTTCTTGAGTTCTTAGATGAAAATAAAAAAATTCCATTATTCAAAACACCCCTATCTTTTTCTAATGCAGGTAAAAAAATATTTATTCCACCAAGTGAAAAAGGAAAACATCAAGAAATAATTAAAGAAATCAGTGATTTTTGAATTAAAACAATACTGACACAGATACTTAGTTTTTTTCGATGTACTAAATAATAAACCTATGAGTTAATAAATTAAAAATAATAACTTTTCAGCGGGTATAATAAACAGTAAAAAATGAAAATTATTGATGAAAAACTTGTAAAAAACGTGTTATTTACCGAGAAATACGAAAAGATCACAATATAAATAAATAACTTAGAAGAAATACTAAATGGGTCGGGCCAGAAGTCTTCTGGTTTTCTTAGCCCGACTCGCTCCCTCCCCCATCTCCAAATAGTAATTTACTTTCTTACCATAAAAATTATGAAGATGAAACAAGAGTTTTTTATTTAGATTCATATTTATTATATAAAATATATACAAACTACAAGTTGAATGAATTATTGTAATACATGAAATGTTATGTTTCTTTGTTTCTTACCCTTAGCACCCTTAGCTATGTAACGTATAAACCTATTATTATCCCTTTAAGAGATATAAAAAACGTTTATGACATAAAATTAAATGGTTTAAGTATGATTTAGTTGAAGTTCTGATTGAAAATTCAAATAAAAATTTTTTCGACTTTATTATTTGAAATGATCATCTTCTAAGTAATCCCATAACCAATTCCAAAATATTTTAATCCTGCAGAAATAAAAGTAATAGGATTCCATAGACGTCTCCCATCAATAATAATATCTCCTCTCATTTGTTTCTTAATAAAAGCAGGATCTAAGAATTTATAATCATTCCATTCAGTAACAAGAATTAATGCGTCTGATCCTTTAATGACATCTTCATAATTTTTATGGTAAGAAAGTAAATTACTATTTGGAAAAACTCTTTTCGCATTATCTAAGGCAACAGGATCATGCACTTTGACTTTAGCGCCTTGTTTAATTAGTTCATTAACAATTTTTATTGAAGGAGCTTCTCTCATATCATCAGTTCCTGGTTTGAAAGCTACACCTAAAATACCGACTTCAATTTCCTTTAATTTATCAAATACGTTATTTAAGAGCTCAATAACTCTTAAAGGCTGCGAAGAATTAACTTTTAATGTAGCGTCTAATAGTTTCATCTTACGACCTATCTCTTCAGAATGATTCAGTAATGCCGCAACATCTTTAGGAAAACAGCTTCCACCAAATCCAATACCAGCATTCAGAAAGTACGGAGAGATTCTATGATCAAGTCCCATACCCTCAGCAACCTCTTTAACATCAACACCTACTAACTCTGCATAGTTTGCAATCTCATTAATAAACGAAATTTTCATCGCCAAAAAGCTATTAGATGCATACTTGATCAATTCCGCAGAATTAGGATTTGTCCTAATAATTGGTGCTTTACTCCAGGAATATAATTCTTTAACAAGCTCAAATGAACGTTCATCAACTGCTCCAATAATTATCCGATCAGGGTTTAAAAAATCATGAACCGCATGTCCTTCACGTAGAAATTCAGGGTTCATGACTAAACCAAAATTTTTACCTATCTTTTTACCACTAATCCTCTCAATAGTCTTACCTACAATATTAACAGTAGTACCCGGTAAAACTGTGGATTTAACAATAACAACTTTGTACTCATTTGTCTCTTTGAAAAGCTTTCCCAATTCTTCACTAACCTGTTTAATAAAAGTTAAGTCAATCTTACCGGTACTACTAGATGAAGGGGTGGGGACCGCGATAAAGATATAATCACTTTCATAAAAAGCCTCCTTTAAATTAAGAGTAGCATGAAGAAGCCCCTTACTTACTACTTCTCTAAGCATTTTATCTAAAGAATCCTCAAAAATAGGTGAGACCCCTGAATTAATTTTTTCAACTTTTTCAGGAACAACATCAACAGATATTACATAATTATTTTTAGTTGCTAAACATACACTAG
>JAMOVR010000090.1 GCA_027061945.1 Candidatus Heimdallarchaeota archaeon | reverse complement strand
TCTGGAAACATTTCCTCCATTATGTTTCCACCTCTAAAAACTTTCTGTTTGAGAAGAACCCTAGAGGTCTGGAAACGTTCATAATGATGCATTTCCAAATATTTTTCTGAATAGTTTGAGAAGAACCCTAGAGGTCTGGAAACATATTAATGGTGATTATTTTATTTCACAAATAATTCTTGTTTGAGAAGAACCCTAGAGGTCTGGAAACTTTTTAAAGACTTATTCATTAATGGAAAACAAAATAGTTTGAGAAGAACCCTAGAGGTCTGGAAACAAAAACGAGAGGGGCTCTGGGCGGTATAATCTGAACGTTTGAGAAGAACCCTAGAGGTCTGGAAACTTTTTTCAGCTCCTCGAGACGTTTGACGTGCTCCTTGTTTGAGAAGAACCCTAGAGGTCTGGAAACACGATCGTCTTGTGGTACCAATCGTTTGTACTCACAGTTTGAGAAGAACCCTAGAGGTCTGGAAACACGATCGTCTTGTGGTACCAATCGTTTGTACTCACAGTTTGAGAAGAACCCTAGAGGTCTGGAAACCATCTGCTTCTGGAAAGCTTCTTCCAGTTCTTTCCTGTTTGAGAAGAACCCTAGAGGTCTGGAAACATGTTTTGGCGTTGGATTTCTTCTATCATTTCTTCGTAGTTTGAGAAGAACCCTAGAGGTCTGGAAACGTTTTTCTATTTTTTTCATCTTATTCACATGCGAAAAGTTTGAGAAGAACCCTAGAGGTCTGGAAACATGAAACATGTCTATGAAATAGGTGTTGAAAATGTTGTTTGAGAAGAACCCTAGAGGTCTGGAAACAAAAGCATAGGTATTTAATAAACCTTGTTGAAGAAGGTTTGAGAAAAATTTAGAAGGGTGGAAAAAATGGTTAAAAAAGAGGTTTGATAATAATGAAACAAATAAATGCTAAAGTCATAGTTCTAATTTGCGCAAAAAATGAAGAGGGGTACATTGAGAAAACATTAAACGCATTATTAAACCAGACTTTAAAGCCATATAAAATCGTTGTTGTTGATGATGGCTCTAAAGACAAAACCCCTAAGATCCTTAGAGAATACCGAAAAAAATATGACAATATTGTTGTTTTCACACGACCGGATAGAGGTTTTTCTGCTCTTGGAACTTATTTAATGGCAGACACTTACAATACAGGACTGAAATATATTCAAGAACAAGATTACGATTATCTCATGATAGTTGGTGCAGACACAATTTTACCTCCTAATTATATTGAAGAAATGGTAAAAAGATTTGTAGAAGATCCTAAGTTGGGAATAGCTTCAGGTATGGATCCTGATGAGCCTATTTCTAAGATCCATGTTAGTGGCACTGGCAGAATGATCAGAGGCACGATCGCTAAAAAAATGGGTCTCCTACCAAGGATCTATGCTTGGGAGACGTATGAGATCGTGTTTGTCAAGATAAATGGGTATCACGCCAAGAATTTTCCTGACCTACATTTCAAGCACCAGAGACCAGGAGGTAAAGGACACATGCGTAGTTATTATGGGTGGGGCCGCGCCATGAGGGAGTTAGGATATCATCCACTATACGCGTTTGGAAGATTTATGATGAATATTATTCGAGGGCACCCATCATGGGCCATAGCAATGATGAGAGGCTATATTAAAGGCGGTAGAAACGATCCCAAACTTCTCCCCATGAAAAAATACATGTGGAATTATCAGCGTTCATACTTATCTCATTTACCTCTAAAATTAATCCCGTTCTAACCATCCACAAAAACAATGAAGTATTATGTGTTATTTTTCCCAGTTAGTGAAACCTTATAAGTTTTTAATACTTGAAGAAAAACTGTAAGACTTGTTTATTAGCACGGAATAATCATTATCGGGCAGTAAACATGGTGTTTTGTATGGATGAAACAGAGATTAGCTTAATTCCCACTAAGGAAGATCCCCACCCACTACTAAAATTAAAAGGCCAGGAGAAACATATTTTTGCTTTAAAATCATTCATCATCACTTTCCTGATTACAGGGATCTTATATACCCTACCAGACTACTGGCCATTAGAATACGCCACCACAAAAGGAGTATGGACGGTCTTAGGGATTTTTGGCTTCCATCCCCGAATGTTTATTTACGAACTAGGGCTCCATGACCTAGGCTTTTTCGACCATATCATCTACAGACTATATGACGGCAACCGTTCAACCTATCCCGCTATAAACATTGACGGTAGCAGGACAAACCAGAATAACTTCATAATAATTCGTGCGTGTACTGGAATGCAGGCTGGTTCTTTACTGGTAGGACTAATTGTTGCCACTCCTGCAAGTTGGAAAACAAGGCTAAGAACTGCTTACATTGTGATCTTCATCTTGTTCATAGGGAATATTTTAAGAATCGCCGCCCAGATAGCATTAGCAACGATCTTCATTAGCTACTTGAAAGTACCTTTTACTCATAGTTGGTCTTACGCCCACGACTGGACCGGACGGCCAATAGGTTTCATAGCGACTATTGCCTTCACACTTTACATAGAAGGTGCAGGCGTCAAGATACTAGACACAATCACGATATGGATAGACGAAATCTTCTGGCTTACTTCTTTCATAGTTGGTGGGAGAAAGAAAAAAGTGGTCAAAAGAAAAGTAAAGAAAAAACGCAAAAAAACAACAAGCAATACATCAAGAAGTGATAATGCGCCTGAAAAAATCAATTAAATATAAAACTAAACCAAAAGAAAAAAACAATGATTTTAAGAAACCTAAATATTAATAATACACCTTAATATATTAATTAAATCCTAATATGGGATCAAATATGATTTTTTTTAACAGTGAAGTTTTATTCTATGAAAACGATAATTATTAAGTAGATACTGAGTAGAGTATTTATTTCCAAAACAACATTTTTCTAAGAAAAACTTTAATTTTCCAATTAGCTTTTTTTAACAATGAACCTCTTTTTAAGAGAACAATTATGGTAAAAATGAAAATAACATTCCAAATAACTAAGTTCTCTAACAAGTATACTGTACTCATATCAATGCTCAAAGTAGTTTTCAAAATAACTAAAAATGGAATTTTTGCCAAAGAATAATTATACCCTGGATTACTAGGTTCTGTAATGTTTTGTGTATCTAGCCAAACAAAAAACAGAGGGAAAAATATCCGGAGCATTTTATTTTCTATTAAGATGTATATAACAAAATAGATTA
>JAMOVR010000089.1 GCA_027061945.1 Candidatus Heimdallarchaeota archaeon | reverse complement strand
ACGGGCGGTTCGATTGGTTCTTGAAAACCAGCGGAAATATCCATCCCAATGGTCGACTATCAGCTCTGTTGTCGACAAAATCGGCTGTTCTTCCGAATCCCTTCGTCGGTGGGTTCGCCGAAAAGAGATAGACCTTGGTAAACGTAATGGGTAACTACGGGAAGAGTTGGTGGCCAATAATGTCTACCGAGCAGAATTTTCTGAATTTGGAGAGGGGCAGGAAGTTAAAGAATAGCGTAATTTCTATTTTTGTTGTAAAGGCGTTGTAAAGGCTGTCCAGTAGAGTATATAAACTTAGCTAAAACAGCCAGAATTTTTTCAGTAGGAGCTTTTATGCAAGAGACACCACAATATTTTTATGAGGAAGACGAAATTGATCTTTATGAATTATGGTTAACCATTAAAAAGCGAAGAACATTAATTTTCTCAATACTGGTTATTTTTCTGTTGTTCACAATTATATATTGCTTTATTGCGACCCCTATATATAGATCAGAATTTGTAATTCAAAGTAATATTATTTCTTCATTTCAGATAAAAAAATATATTGATAATCTTAGTTATCTATTGAAAGAAAGACGATATCATGAATTAAAATCGAAATTAAATATTTCTAATATTGGAAATATTAAAAAAATTTCTGCTAGTATTCCAAGATATCAGAAAAACTTGATAATAGTGACTATGGAATTAAAAGAGCCTAATGTAGTCAAAGAAATAGAAAAAAGTATTTTAAATTATATAAATAATCGCAGTGAAGTCAAGGAGCAAATTAAGCTTAAAAGAGAAGAACTTAAAAAAATTATTGTTAATCTTCAGGAACAGATCCAAAACTTAGAGAAATTAAGGACATATATTTACCAAAATAAAAAGTTTTTGTCGAACTTGGATAATATTCAACTTGATCCTTTAGAGATAAATTTGGCTATTAAAAATTTCAAAAACGAACTGGCTCAAAGAGAAACACAATTGGCTCTTTTAAAGGGGGCTACTTTAGCTGTGGAAGCTATAGTACCTCAGAAACCTGCTAAACCTAAAAAAAATCTAATTATTGCTGTAACAACGATAACTGCTTTCTTTTTTGGAATTTTCTTGGCCTTCTTTCTAGAATGGCTAGAACAAGCAAGAAAACGTTATCAAGAAAAATAAATATGTTAATAACTACCTTCTCTTTTCAGTACAACCCTAATAGTACGTATCAATAATGTAAGATCAAGCCAAAGAGACCAATTTAACACATACCAAACATCCATTTTGAGGCGATCTTGAAAGGTTACGTCATTTCTACCGGAAACTTGCCAAAGACCGGTAATTCCAGGTTGTGTTTGAAGAATAATACTCTCAAGTCCATTCATATCGTTTTCTTCTCTAGGAAGATAGGGTCGAGGACCAACTAATGACATTTCACCTTTTAAAACATTAAAAATTTGAGGTAATTCATCTAAAGAAGTCTTTCTCAGGAATTTTCCAAAACGAGTTACTCGAGGGTCCTGGCCTCGCAATTTTCTGTAAAGATACCATTCCCTTTGGGCTTCGGGATTTTTTTCTAGATATTTTGCTAAAATAGCATCTGCATTTTTATACATAGTCCTAAATTTATAAACATTGAAAAGTTTACCACCTTTACCTAATCTTTTTTGAACAAATATTGGTGATCCTGGAGAGTCTAAAATAATTAATAAAGAAATTATTCCAATAATTGGTAAAAGAAGTGGTAAAAGAAATAGACTAACAATAATATCAAAATTACGCTTAATAAACTGATTAAAAGGTGATTTGAGATTATTCTGTACCTTGATAAGAAAGATTTTTTCACGAAATAGGGTATAAGTTTCAGCATTCAACATACCAAAATTTTTAAACTCCGGCACGATGCAGACTTCTTTAACCAACCCTTGAACTGAAGCAAAAAGATCCGAGAGTTGCCGACTAGAGAAAGAAGGTACCGCTATAAAAACACTTTCTACTCCCAGAAAAGTCACAAATTTACTTATCTGACGAATAGCACCATAGACCTTTTTCCCGGCTATATACTGGCCATGTTTAGAAGGATCATCGTCTAAGAGACCAATAACTTCATAACCAAGATAAGTCTCGCTCTGTAAACCTTGAATTAACTCTTTTGCTCCAGAACCAGCACCTAAAATTAGAGCTTTACGCCGAAAAAGAGGAATTCTAAATAGGGCATGTTTTACTAAATATCTAAAAGAGGAGAACAAAATCAGAGAGAACAAAAAAGTAAAACCCACGGTGAGTCGTGACACTTGCGTCCCTATCTTTTTCATAGCCATTAAGGCATAAATGATGACAAAGGCCAAAATTAAACCTTTAACTATTTCTTTGGTTTCATCCCAAAAGGGTAAACGCCGGTCATAAACCCTTTGATAAGCTAAGGCTAGAGGGACCGGTAAAAAGAGCCACCAGAATTTTTGAAAGGTCTTTAGTGCTTGTTCCCAAGAATAGGCTGACAGATGAGGAAAAAGATTTCCCAAATAGGCACGCAAGCCCACCGCTAAAAAAAGGCTTAATAGAAGAGCGGTAAGATCTCCAGTAATCAGGACCAAATAATATTCCGGCCTTTCCTTTCCCGTCTGCAAAATAGCTTGTGGGTAGAATCGCACAATTTTACCTAATGAGGTATTTAGTATCGTCTTACTGGTAACAGTTTTTCCCTGCATTTTAATCCACTCTACATCCAATTTCTTCAAAAATATTTAACCTATTGGGGTTTCATGATAAAAATCCGTTTTTATTTTTGCAATGGAAATATTGAAACAGGGTAGGAGTGTCCACTGTTAAAAATTTAAAATGATCAAGAAAAGGAGGGTGGGCGCTTCCCTGATTAATAACCGGCTCTCCGCAAATTGACTTTTTCCGGAATAGATCGATAATGTAAAATATGCCAGTAAGTATAGCTTTCATAAAAGAACTGGAGAACGTAGATCCGCAGCTTAGGCGCGTGCTTCTATCTATGCTTGAGGAACTTGAGCGCCAGAGGGAGGAGTCTGTTACCAAGAAGGAATTCAACGAGCTGAAAGAGATAATCAGGGATTTGGGAAAGTCGGTCAAGGAGCTGGCAGAGGCGCAGAGGAGGACGGAGGAGAGACTTGAGGCCTTTGAGAAGCAGACGGAAGAGAATTTCAATCGAGTTTGGAAGGCGATAAACGAGCTGGCAGAGGCGCAGAAGAGGACGGAGGAGGAGATTGCCAAGCTT
>JAMOVR010000088.1 GCA_027061945.1 Candidatus Heimdallarchaeota archaeon | reverse complement strand
TCGGCATAAAAGAACCTTACCCTGATCTGCCTTTCCCCGCAGGGGCTTTCGGAATATTCAAAAAGGCCGAAAATGTGAAATTTCCTCTCTCGAACAGGATCAAACACCGGGAAAATGTAAGATTTCTGAAAAGTTCGGTGGATCTTGCCGGATATGCAAAACAGTTCGGGATCATCAATAACGAAATCTTAAAAGGCAACACCTACCAGGTGAATTTCACCTACAACTCTTACTACGATTTCGAAGATGATGCCGAAGTCTTCCTGGATCTTGTCCTGGCACAGCCCACCCGCTACTGTGCTTTTTGCAACCTGGCCGGTTACCGGGCTTTGTCATTCTCCCCCGAACTCTTTTTCTCGGTGGAGCACGGAACCATCCATACCGAACCGATGAAGGGAACCGCCCCGCGGGGAAGGTGCGAAGAGGAAGACAAAAAACTGAAAAGGACCCTTACCGAAGATGAAAAAAGCCGGGCGGAAAACATTATGATCACAGACCTGATACGAAACGACCTGGGAAGGATCTGTCGTCCCGGAAGCATAAAGGTGGAATCCCTCTTCAAGATCCGCACCCTGCCTACCGTCCATCAGATGACAACCGGGATCAGCGGAGAACTTGAAGAAGATACCGGCATCAAAGATGTTTTCAAAGCGCTCTTCCCTTGCGGATCCGTGACCGGCGCCCCTAAACGAAAAACAATGGAAATAATCGCAAATACCGAAAATGAACCCAGAGGAATCTATTGCGGTGCGTTGGGATATATCGCCCCGCAACATGAAAAAGCGCTTTTCAGTGTGCCCATCCGGACATTCGAAGGACACCGAAACCATCGTATTCGAAAACTGGGAACCGGCGGGGGCATCGTATGGGGCTCAAAACTCTCTACGGAATGGGAGGAAACCCGGAACAAAAGAGCTTTTGCGGAAAAAAAACCTTTCTCCGGAAACCTGGTGGAGACCCTTCTCCTTCAAAACGGAAGATTCCTCTACCTGAACGAACATTTACGCAGGATGAGATATTCCGCCGGACTGTTGAACTTCCCCTTTGATAAACAAATGATAGGTAAGGCTATGGAAGATATAGCTGAGCGGCAGAAAGAAGGCACCTACAAAGTGCGGCTTCTTCTTGATCCCGCGGGCAAGCCGGAGGTGAAGGTGAGCGAATATCCTTCCGGCCGGAACAGAAAAGTGGTCTTTTCGTTCAGAAAGTGTGCGAAGGATGAATTTTTTCTCTTTCACAAAACAGATCACAGACCCTGGTACGCGCAGGCGCCCGAATTTTTGAGGGAGAACGGTTTTTTTGAGGTAATCTATGTAAACAACGACTACACGGTATCGGAAGGGTCATATACCAACGTATTTGTGCAGTTTGAAGACAAACTGCTCACCCCGCCCCTGGACAGCGGGGTGCTTCCCGGGATACTGAGAAAAAAACTGCTGGAGGAGGGAAAATGCGAAGAGAGGGAGATCACGTTCGAGATGATGAAGAGCGCAAGAAAAGTTTTCTGTGGCAATTCGGTGAGAGGGTTGATCGAGGTCGAACCTGTCTATGAGATTGCAGATATTTAAAAAAATTGCAGCCCCAACCTCCTAGGGAGAACAAAGGAAGAGGAAGAAAAAATAAAATTTAACGACAATATTCATTGAAAAATATTTTTCTATTATTTATTTTTGGTCAACGATGAAGGGTATGCGGGGCAGGGACAACGAACCGACTGTAACGCCCGTATCATGAACGACCAACACCTTCAGTCCGTTTTTTCCCTCTTTGGGGACTATTTTTCTTCCCTTTCCCAAAGGACCATTTCCCTGCTAAGTGGAACTGTACCCCTCGTTCACTCCTCTTATCCGGCGATTTTCTCCGTTAATGAAGAAGTTTCACTCCAGATATAAGGAAGTTGGCGGTAATTTGAACAAAAAAGAAAAACAATGATAGTAAATAGGAAAATAAAAATTGGTGAATTGTCTCTTTGGGATGAAAATCCACGCTTCCCTGATAAGTATTTCAATCAGACAGAAGAAGAATTGATTAACTTTTTTTTACAAAAGAAAAATTTTAAAATTCAAGAATTAGCAGAAGCTATTGTAAGAGATTTTTCTTTACCACAAGTTGAAAAAATAATTGTATTAGAATTACAAGACCAAAATATTGTTATTGAAGGAAACAGAAGATTGACTGTATATAAATTATTAGCCAATCCAGAATTGGCACAAAATGAGAAACTAAGAGCTTTCTTTAAAGAATTATCTAACAAGATTTCTATAAATGAAGACTATGAGTTGGAATGTCTAATAACAAGCGATAAGGAAGAAGCATTAAAATATGTTGATAGAAAACACAACAATGGAAATTTTGAAATTGGTTGGGGACAAGCAGAGAGAGACAATTTTAAGGCAAGACGAGGAAGAGCAAGTAATAAAGAATTATTTAGAATTGAAATATCCAGAATTGTAAAAAGTTTAGATATTCCCGAAGAGTTAAAGGAACAGGTTTTAGGGAAAGGTTATGTTACTACATTTTTTAGAATAATTGACAGTAAACCTGCATACGATTTATATGGTTTTTCATTCCAAGGTGGCAATCTAATAATTAACGATAAAGACTTCAAGGAAAAACTTAAAGTAATTATTTATAATGTTCTCGATAAAAAAACATTAGATGGAAATAACGAAATTAATACAAGAACTTTAAATAAAATCTCTGATATAGAAGACTATTTAAAATCTATAAAGAAAGAAGACTCAAAAAAGGTTGATGAAATCATAAAAAAACACACTCAAAAAGATATTTTTGGAGAAGAAAAAGTCAATATTCCAAAAATAAGTAATAAGACAAAAAGAAGTGTAAAAACACCAATTACTAAACCTAATGAGATAATATTTGGGCGAACTTTGGAATTAAAACAAGGGAAAGTAAATAATCTATACCGTGCGATAGTAAAAATATATGAGCAAAACTCAAAAAATGAAATAGAGATTGTTTTGCCGATAATTGGAATGTCGTTAAGACTAATCTTAGATGTTGCTGCAAGAGAATATTACAAAGAAAACAAGGATGAAAAATTTGATGAAAATGCTCCATATAAATCATTTTTAAAACTCATCAAAAAACAATTTAAAGACAAAGGACAAAAAGAAATTACTAATTATTTAGCACTTTCTGATTGGCTTTCTTCTAATTATAATCTTGAAGGTTTGCTTGGAAAATATGCACA
>JAMOVR010000087.1 GCA_027061945.1 Candidatus Heimdallarchaeota archaeon | reverse complement strand
GAGAGAGCCGTGTTCAGCGGCCATTGGGCGGAAGACTCCTTCCAGGGCACCTGGGTCTACGCCGAAGGGACGCCAGCGGAAAAACGCGGCACCTGGACCGCCACCCGCGTGGAGTAGCTATTAGCGCCGAAAGATCCTCAGGTTGTCAAATTCGGCCATCCCGTGCTCATCAACCGCCAGCTCGATGGCTCTGATCTGCACCCGGCTAGGGTTTACCCCAGGGATAGCTGCGAAATCTTCGTAAAGATTGCGTGTAAAACATCCTTCGGTCATTCCTAAAAAGACTTCGTAACAATGCTCTCCTTCTTCTTCGTCTGTCCAACAAAATGTGTCTCCGTCAGGGTCAAAATCGGAAATATTATTAGCAAAAATATAAAGTAACTCGTTGTCATTTTGATCAGTAAAAAGAATATAGATAGCACTATCGTCATCAGAACCCGTTAAATATCCACTAACACAAGCCGAAAAATAAGTATTTGAATTTATATGATCGAGAACATGGGTAGTATAAACTTCGACATTATCGCCACACTCCCAATATTCAGCCAAATCATGATTACTATGATAAGAATAAAGAATTAAAGATTGGCCCTGTGCAAAAGAACTTTGAGCCGGAGCAATTATTGCTTCATGATCTTTAAGATAAGAACAACCGCTAAGACCAGAACTATCCAAAACCGTCCAATTACTTATTTCTCCTTTAAAGGTATAGCCGTTTAAGTATCGTCCCCTAGGAGATTTTTCCCAGTCTTCAAACCATAAAGTTTCACCCGAAGAATCATCTCCTGAAGATTGATCCCCATCCGGCTCTAAGACCCACAACTCTGCCATTGCATAAGACAATAAACTCCAATTAAGAAAACCATCTGCGGAACGGTCTACACCAAAATAAAAAGCATAATGTCCTTCAGGCAAAGGCCCTAGAGACAAAACAAACTCTTTAAAAGAAAAAAGTGGACCTTGATAAGAAGGTCGGAGATCGGAGACCGTCGAAAAATTAGACCATCGTCCCATATAAGCATCATAATAAAACAGACCATAAGGGGAAGCTTCTACGACTAACCACCAATCAGCTAAAAAATGATAATCTGTTTTAAGGGAAAGAGAAAGCGTAACGGGGTCAGAAGCAGAACAGGTAACACTCCCCTGCATTCCATTAATCGCAATGATTGGCTCAACACACTGAACATCAACCGAAAAAAACAAAATGAAAACAAAAGCTAAAATTAATCGCACATTCCACCTCATTAACTAAAAATCTGTATAATAATAGTAATCGGTTCCCAAATAAAGATACGGAATTCCACCATAACCTAAAAGGTAGGTGTCTAAATAGACATAACCATAACGATAATAGAAGACCACGCCAACACAATAATCCCATCCTTCAAATTCTGAGCCATAAGTCATTACATCAATAGCTATATCTAGCAGCTCTTCCTCGGATATAGGACGAGAATAATAAACATCAAAACCTATATCTCTTAACGCGCCTGGAAGTTCCGAGTTCATATCTTCAGACATCCAATCAACGGAATCATCGTAATAGATAAGAATTGCCCACGTGTCTCCTTCATAGTGACCAACTGCCTCAAAACCAGAAGCTGCCCAAGCTGATAATTGAAGACCACAAAAAATTAAAATACTTAACGTCAATATTTTTTTCACACTTGCCCCACCAAATTTAAATAATTTTATTTAATTTAAGTTTTTTAAGTTTTATTCCAAATAAAAATTATAAATCGTATAATGAGCTAACTCTCGTGCGGCTTTTTCCAAAGCTTCATCAAAAGAGCCACCAAAAAAACCGCTTTGAATTTTACCTTCTATGTGAATAACAGAAAGTGTATTCCCTTTAGAATCATAAAAAGCAGCACGCACTGTTAAAGACCCCTCGCCAGCATTTCCCAAACCACCCCAAAACCATCTGGTAAAACGACTTCCAGGATTAAATTGAACAAAAGCGTATTCAATCTTAAGTTCCGGACCTTCCTGAAATTTTTGATAAATTAATTTAGCTAAATCTTTTTTGAATTTTTTTCTCAGGTTTTCAGGAACTTTTACCGTGGGTTTCTTCTCGACAATTTCTACAGACTTAACTCGATAATTTTCCTCTGGAGGTTCTAAAACTAAAGTTTTCCCTACACCACAAGCGGTTATTATAAAAAGAAAAAGAAGCAAGAGATATAAATGTTTTTTTCTTAACAAGACTATCCCCCCTCAGCTTTTTAAAAAGCTTAAAAATTACTCAAATTTTTAGACCACCCTCAGACAAAAGACAAAACTTAAGCTCTTATATTAAGAATCAGATTTGGAAAAAATACTAAAAGTCAAGGCTGAAATTTGCACAAAAATAATATATTAAGGAAAATTATTTAATTTAATTAATGAAAAAATTTCAAAAATTGGCAAATTTTGTTCTTTCCCAGAAAAGAACAAGAAAGATCTATCTATCAGTAACAAAAGATATTTAATGTTTAAGAAAATCTCTTGAAAGAGAAATTTTTCTCTCCGTCCGAACATTTGTAGTGATCACTCTAGAAATTTACAGAGGATAGTAGAAAAGAGAAAGTCTACAAGGTCAAACGTTAGGCGACCAAAAGAAAAACCCCAATGGTTCTTGAAATCCTTAAGTGCAAAAACTGCCGTAGCTGAGGCAGGCCAGGCTCTACGATCTAAAGCCAGTGAGATCGAGACCTAGATATAAGAAAGTACCAAAAGCCTGAAGAATTTTAAGGGCACGGCCGAAGGATATTGGGAACAACATGAACGCAAACTACCGAAGCCCATGCCCCTCTGAGTGAAGTTCATTTGGGATCAAAACCTAAAAGTTGTATCGCCTGCTTGACCTGAACAAGTCGTAAAGTCGGTGCAGGCAGAACTCTAAGCCGGAAATGTATAGTATAGCAGCGGTTTGTGGAATCGAAAGGTAGTTAGAGGAAGCGATGAAAGAACACATATCTTCTTTCGGTGGCCAGCCAGTCCAACGATGAGCCATGGCTTTGACCAAGGTTTTGTGCGGAAAAACAATAGTGTACTGGTGTTGGAGCAACCAAAGACAACCCACAAAACGACCTGTTCTTTAAGCAAAATTTCTCCCCCCTGCAGGGTTTTTCTTGGCAAAAATCTTTCCGCCTGTTTTTCTTCACCTATGGTCCGTTTCCTCGTCCTGTGGCTCTGTCTTTTCGTCTCCGCGGCGCAGGCGGCGGAAGAAGCCACGCTCATCCTCT
>JAMOVR010000086.1 GCA_027061945.1 Candidatus Heimdallarchaeota archaeon | reverse complement strand
GTGCTGGTTTTTACAGGTGTTATGGATTACTGGCCTAATGCGGAAGGAGTTATCTGGTTTTCTCGGAAAGTTTTGCCCTTGATACAAAAGGAAGTTCCAGACCTTCGCTTTTTTATTGTAGGTAAAGATCCGTTGCCTGAGGTAAAGGATCTTTCTAAAAATCCCAATGTTTTGGTTACTGGTTATGTTGATGATGTCCGTGACTATATTGCTTTAGCGGATGTTAGTGTTGTTCCACTCAGAATAGCTCGCGGTGTCCAGAATAAAGTTCTTGAATCTATGGCTATGGCCAAGCCAGTAGTTGCGACATCTAAAGCAGTAGAGGGGATAAAAGGCGTGCCGGGTCGTCATTTTTTAGTTGCAGATACACCGGCGGATTTTGCAGATTCTATCTTGCGTCTTCTGCAAGATAAGAATTTGTCAGAAACTCTTGGCCACGAAGCCCGGAACTTGGTTGAGAATTATTATTCGTGGGAGAAACGATGGCTCGAACTTGAGAGGATACTTCCATGATTTCCCGCCCTTTTACGATATGCCATTTAGTTTTGAGCCTGAATGTGGGAGGTACTGAACATTTAGTTTGTGAAATGTGTCGCGACCTTTCGCGCGATTACCGGGTTGTAATCTGTTGTTTGGATGATCTGGGTGTTTGGGGCAAGGAATTGCGTCGAGAAGGTTTCGTAGTTTTTCCTCTATACCGTATGCCAGGCGTTGACTTTTCTGTTGTTTTTCAGTTGGTTGCCTTCTTTAAGAGATATCAGGTTGATCTTGTTCATGCGCATCAGTATTCTCCATTTTTTTATGGGGCGCTAACACGCTTACTTTATCCAAAAGCAAGGCTCCTATTCTTGGAACATGGCCGTCATTGGCCTGAAGTCAAAAAAAGAGTGAAAAATTTATTTAACCGTTTAGTGTTACAACCTCTTACACACGAAATAGTAGCGGTGTCTCGGGAAATAAAAGAAAGGTTGGTTCAATATGAAGGCCTTTCGAGAGAAAAGATAAAAGTTATCTATAACGGCATAAAAGATATCCCCAAGCTTTCTGAATCTGACAAGGAACGTTTGAGATCGAAGTGGTCATTCTCTAAAGACGATTTTGTGGTTGTTACTGTGGGTAGATTGGATCCAATAAAAAATTTGCCTATGTTTTTGAAGTCTTTAGTTGTTGCTCGTTCTAAAAATTCGACAATTCGTGGTTTTATCATTGGAGACGGTCCTGAGCGGTTAACTCTTGAAAGTTTAGCCAGGTCTTTGAGGCTTCAAAATGATGTAATATTCGCTGGTTTTCGACAAGATTCCGTTGAGCTTATTCAAATAGCAGATTGTTTTGCCCTTTCTAGTTTTAGTGAGGGGACTTCTTTGGCTCTTTTAGAAGCTATGGCAGCTGGTTTGCCTTGCGTGGTTACAGATGTGGGGGGGAATCCAGAAATAGTTGTAGATGGTAAATCAGGTTTTGTTGTCCCGTCAGGAGATGTTTTGAAAATGGCGGCAGCCTTCTCTCTGTTAGCAGAAAGGCCTGATTTGGCTCAAAGGATGGGCCAATTTTCTAGACAGTTGTTTGAAACGAAATTTACTTTCGAGAGAATGATGCAACAATATCGCGCTCTTTATTCAAAATTACTTGGAGAATCTGCTGCTTATGTGCGGTATAGCAGGCTTTGTGAATCTCAAAGGGCATAATCCCGAAGAAGAAAAACATCGTTTGTGCCAGATGACCCATCTTCTTGCGCATCGTGGGCCAGATGAGGAGGGTTTTTTTGTTGATTCTAAGATAGCTTTTGGTCACCGACGTTTAGCTATTATTGACCTTTCTTCTGGAAAACAGCCGATGGTAGATGACGAAGCAGGGCTAATTATCGTTTTTAATGGTGAAATTTATAATTTTTTGGAGTTGCGTCGTGAATTAGAATCTTTGGGAGAAAAGTTTTTAACCAATTCAGATACCGAAGTTATTTTGAAAGCATATAGAGTCTGGGGATTAGGCTGTTTAGAGCGCCTTTTTGGAATGTTTGCTTTTGCTATATGGGATTTTTCTAAGCAACAATTATTTTTAGCCCGTGATCGTTTAGGGAAAAAGCCACTTTATTATTGGTATCAAAGTCACTTTTTAGCTTTTGCCTCTGAGCTTAAATCTTTATTAACTCTCGGTGCTCCTAAAGAGATCTCCCCGGAAGCTTTAGACTGTTATTTTTCTTTTGGTTATGTGCCAAGCCCCCAAAGTATTTTTAAGTCTATCAAAAAGTTACCTCCAGCTAATTATCTGTTGTTTGGCGAAAAGGGAGTGACAATCAAACGTTACTGGAATCTTGCTTTTGAGCCGCAAGAATACCATCTAGATAAAGCTCTTGAAGAATTTTTCACTCTTTTTGAACAAGCTGTGAAAATAAGGCTTATTAGTGAAGTGCCTTTGGGAGCTTTCCTTTCTGGAGGGATTGATTCTCCTTTAGTTGTAGCCCAGATGCAAAAGATACTTTCTCAACCGGTTTTAACCAATTCTATAGGTTTTGATGACCAATCCCATAATGAGCTACCTTTGGCGAGGAAAATAGCTGACTATTTGGGAACTGATCATCATGAATTTGTAGTGACACCCCGGATAAGGGAAATTTTACCCAAAGTTTCATGGTATCTTGACGAGCCTTTAGCGGATTCTAGTGTGATACCCACTTATTATGTATGCAAAATGGCTCGTCAGAATGTTACCGTTTCCCTTTCTGGAGATGGAGGAGATGAAAGTTTTGCTGGATATACATTCCGCTATCTGCCTCACTTATGGGAATGTCTTTTGCGTAAGAAAATACCG
The DNA here is from genome assembly GCA_027061945.1 of Candidatus Heimdallarchaeota archaeon. Classification (GTDB taxonomy): domain Archaea; phylum Asgardarchaeota; class Heimdallarchaeia; order Heimdallarchaeales; family JAJRWK01; genus JAJRWK01. The sequence goes on along the minus strand of JAMOVR010000086.1, from coordinate 426 downwards.
ATAGAAATCAGAACAATTCTTTTTGGCCTTTTAGGCCAATTTTATCCACGATCTTCAAATCTGCCCAAGTTTTTGCGATTGAAAACTATTTTTCAGAATTTGGCAGTCTCTGATGCTAAAGCTTTTTACCGTGATCTCGTTTGGTTGCCTCCGGAAATTAGAGATTCGTTGTATACAGATTCCTTTTTAAAAGATTTGTGTGGTTTCACTCCTTACGAATTTATTCATCCTCTTTACAAAGAGGTAGAACACTTGGATCCTGTTAGTCGGTGTCAATATATAGATTTACATTTTTATTTGCCAGAAAACGTCTTGGTTAAAGTTGACCGTATGAGTATGGCCGTCTCTCTGGAGGTCCGCTCTCCTCTCTTGGATCATCGTTTGGTAGAATTTGCCGCCAAATTGCCACTTAACTTAAAGGTCTCT
>JAMOVR010000085.1 GCA_027061945.1 Candidatus Heimdallarchaeota archaeon | reverse complement strand
TACGAAACCTCTTTCGGAGGTAGGAGATGCTTGACCTTTTGTAAGACCATAAACTTGGTTATTATGCACGAGCAAGGTGATGTTCATGTTTCTTCTTGGTGCATGGAAAAAGTGTCCTGCACCGATACCATAGATGTCTCCATCTCCACCTGCAACAATCAGAGGCATTTTATGATTCGCTATATGTGCACCTTGAGCTATTGGGAGAGCCCTTCCGTGAATAGTATGAGCGCCATACATCTCTATCCAGTGTACTATTTTAGAAGAACAACCGATTCCAGAGACGATCATTGCTTCGTGATGTTGGATGTTTAATTCTACTAATGCGAGTTTTAACGCTTTTAGGATTGCGTAATCACCACAACCAGGACACCATGTAGGATGTTCCGGGGTATTATAGTCTTCAATTTTGACAAGGTTTACACTGGAAGACATTCTTGATCTCCATTCAATGATTAAACAGTGTGAATACTTTAATACTTCGTTTTTTGCTCAAATCTTTTTCAAAATTATTTGCTTTGTTTTATCTTGATAGGATAATGCTTCTTAATTGTTGTCCGTTAATAATTTGAGATTAAAAAGAATAGGAAGAGATAACAAAAATTCAAAGTGAAGAAATTATTGTTTTGGCGTGACTATGTTTTTTTTCGAAATATTTTAGGAACTAGAGAAAATGGGGAGGGAACTGGTTCTTTGCTTAGATAAAGATTGTCAAATAAGAATGCAACGGCAAACCACACTATTATATAAAGAACAGCAGTATCTTCAGCGGGAAGTAATTTTTCGTTTCCTGCTATGAACAGAATAGTTCCAGCAGGAATTAGTGAGTTTATAAAGGACAAGACTAATGCCCATTTTCTATCTGAAATAATATAACCATTGATAAGAGCAATAATTATTATCCCTATAAGCCATTCTCTAAAGAGTGTAGACCATAACTGATTAGCTTTTGACCCTGTGACTTCTCGCATTCCTAAGAAACGAACACCAACAATTATAGAGTAGGCAATTGTTATTATAAAAGTAAGAAAAACCCTTTTTATAGAAAACATCGTTTTTGAATTTTTTTTAAGCGTGTCTATGAACAGTTGTTTGTCCTCTATAATATAGTTGCGATACATCTCTTCTTTGTATCGTTCCTTGAATTCTTTTAATATTTTTTTAAGTATTCTTCTTGCAGCAGATGCCGTTTCATTAAGAGAAAAAACACCAACAATTACAACTTCGTCTTGTATTATGAGAAGTTGCTTGTCATCTAGTACCATCCCTTTAAAGTCTGACTTCAAAGTTTGTTCACTAAATGCCATCAAAGCACTTATAAAAGAACTTATAAGTGCTTCCTCTAATTCTTCTCCCTTGTATTCCGGATTTTTGTAATATGAGATTGCCACGCCAGCTTTAGTAAAAATAAATGTTTCGAGTAACATTTAATTGGCAATTAAAAATTTTGAATTTTAAGAATTTCTAATTATCTAAATTTTTTGACATATACGGTGCGATAGTTTCAAATTATTTCAAACTGTTCCAAATCGTTTCCCTTTATTTGTTTCATAGAAATAACAACAATAACATGAAAACATAATTTAGGAAATAACATAACAAATATTTGAATCGTCTATTCTAAAATGTGGATATTGGAAAGTTAGACAAGATCTCTCGAATCTCTTTTTCTAAACGGTTTAATTCTTCTTCTTTATGTTGAAGAATATTTGCTGTTTTTTCTATTTTTGTTTTTATTTCATCCATTTCTTTTAGATATTTCTGGCGATATTTTTGTTCCTCATGGTTGTCTTGTATAACTTTGAGGGTTTCTAAGATCTTTTGGTAATGCTTCTCTAATTTTTTAAGAGTGATCTCTAAACCACTTATTTCGTTTTTTATCTCTATCTTTTTAAGCTTTAATGCTTGAAGCTCTTTAATTATTTTCTTTGTTTTTTCATCTATTTTAGAGTGTTTAAGGAACTCTTCGAGTTGTTGGGGGGTTAAGTCATTGATATAATAAGTAACTTTGTATTCCTTAGAAATCGTTCTTTTTACCTCTATTGTTTTATTTGGAGGTAATATTACTGATATTAACCACTCTGTTTGTGTTTCTTTATCCTTGTTAGTTTTGTTTTCCATAATGAAGCCTTTATTTTTTGGCAACTTGATTTTCAAGGAATATTTCTTTTTTGTCTT
>JAMOVR010000084.1 GCA_027061945.1 Candidatus Heimdallarchaeota archaeon | reverse complement strand
CAAGAATGTTCCTGAATTGTTTTATTGACTTGGTATTGATACTGTTTTTCAATTCCTAAGGCAATTCTTTGAGTAAAAGTTTTAATTTCATGTTTAATTGTGATATTTTTTTCTAAAGCAAAAGGAATATGTGTTTCTTCTCCACTACTTATTCTTGGAAGCATTGTTTCTCCCAAAAACTTTTGTTCTTTAAAAATTGATAATGGTGCCTTATCTAATGCGTAAGATAAAGAATTTTTAAGAAAAATCACTTTAAATGGATGTATCTTATGCTTTTCTTCGTCAAATAATAATTCCTCTTTTCCAGGAATTGTTTCATGTTTTAAAGGAACCATCGAGCTTTGACCCTTTTTAATAGTAACAGGACTTGAAAGATGATATGTTACACTTTCTCCCAACTTAGCTGTTGCAGTTGCTTGTTCGGGAGGTGGTTGATATTTCTTTTGTGTTTCAAATGCTTTCTTGGCCATAGGAGCAGATCTTGGGGCAGCCATTGCAAAATTCTCAGGAGCCGATACTTCTGGGAATTCTCCTTCAAATCTTTCAAATTCCTCCGGTCGTAAAGAAAAATCTACTGAGGTTTCTCTTTCAATTGTGGGTCGTGTAATATAGTGCGGAGTTGAAAGGTCATACTGAAAGGACACAGGAGTTTCAGTTGAAAGTTCTAAAGAGCAGTTTACCCAGTCCATTTGAGTTTTATTATCAACAATGCCCCATGTTTCAATAAGCAATTTATTTTCATCTTGGTTTTTCTCTTCTTTTTGATCTAAAAGATGTATTCTGTAAGTAATCTTCCAAGCGGGAACTTCGCTTAAAAAATGGATTTTGAGCTTTTTAGCATTATTACTTGAGAGATGAATACGAACAATAACTTCTTTTTCAGCCTCAAAACTACCTCCAGCAATAAAAAGATGGTCTAATAATTGGGAATGAGTTTTTTCTTCTAATAGATAAATAAACAAGATCTCTTTTAGAGGTATTACCAAAATTTTTTTCTGATTTTCATCATAAAGTGTAATTACACCAAATGGAGGAGTGCTTTCACGATATTCCTCCTCAATATCTGTCTCGAAGCCAATAACAATTCCTTTTGCTTCTAAAAGCGTGGGAGAACTGTTACTTTTTGTGTTTTTTGGTAAATTTTTATAATAATTTATTTTTACTTTTTTACCTCTCAAAAATTCTAATAATCCCGTAAGTCCTCTATTAGAATCAAAAAAATCAGAAATATTTTCTTGAGTATCAAAAGAAATATTCTGTACATATTCAGAAGAAGGTTCTACTTTAATAACAACAGTCTTCAAAAAATCATTAAGGGACTTAGTACTAAGTGGGAAGAATACATTCTCAGAATCTACATTGCTTTCGGCAGTAAACCAACCAACCCCTAAACGATATAGAGTAGCTTTAGTTATTACGAAATTAGACATTTAAATCCAATTAATTCATTGAGTTAATAAATATTTAAATAAGAGTACAAAAAGGAGCAAAAACCGTAGAAAAAAACTTAATTTTTTATGCTTATAGCACGTGAAATCTAAAAAATCTTGGGATAAATTTTTTTAGCCATATGTTTTAGTCCTTTAGCTGTTCTGATACCATACCAAGTAACATAACTTCCCTCGACCAGAATAATATTATCTAAAGGTATACCTATTTTTTCATGGAGAAATTGTTTGTCTTTTTCAGTGAAATGACAAGGTTCTGAAGGAAGAACTATATAGTCTGGTTTTCTGCTTACTATTTGTTCAATAGTCACTCGTGGATATCGTTTCATGTCATCAAATATACTTCTTAGTTTCAAAGTTTTAAAAAATGAAAACATATAAGTATCATTTCCAAAAGTCATCCAGGGGTCTTTCCAAACTGGAACAAAAATTGTTTTTTCTTCCAAGTTTTCAACATGTTTCTCAATTATTTGAATGGTTTTTAATACGTTCTCTATTTTTTTTCTAACGTTTTCATCTTCATTTTTTTTCAGTAGTTTTGCAAGATCTATGATCATTTCTACTGATTCTTTTACTGTTTGGGGAAAAATTACATAGATCGGAGCAATTTCTTTTAATTGTTCGTAAGTTTTTTTCCTGTTTTCTTCTTTGCTAAGGATTATTAAATCTGGATCCAGTTCTTTAATTTGTTTTATTGAAGGATTTTTAGTTCCCCCCTGAATAATTGTTCTAGGAGGATCTCTAGCTTCAGGAGGATAGATGCACCACTCAGTTACACCAACTACTTGTTTACCAACTCCCAATTCGAAAAGGGTTTCTGTTATGCTTGGAATTAAAGATATTATTCTTTCATAGTTTTTAGGATAATGTATTTGACCAATTGCATCAATTATTTTTACATTCATAGGAATCACTTATTAAAAATTTACATAATCACTGCTGTTTTTTCAAAAACAATTAAAAATTAAATATATTCTTTGTTTTTGCTAGATATAACAACTTAACGAACTAAAGATTTCTACGGTATTGGCCGCCAACTTCAAATAGAGCTTGACTTATTTGACCAAGAGAACAATAATTAACCGTGTAAAATAGGAGCTCTTCAAATATATTGCTACCATTAACTGCAACTTGCTTTAGACGTCTAAGAGCTTCTTTTGCTTTGTCTTTATGTTTTTCTTGGAATTCTTTAAGTCTCTTGATATGTAGGTCTTTTTCTTCTTTAGATGCTCTGATTACTTCTCTTACTTCTAGAGCATTTAGTTCTCTATTTGGATTTATGAACGTATTTACTCCAATAATTGGTAGTTTACCTGTTGACTTTAGAGTTTCATAATATAATGATTCTTCTTGAATTTTGTTCCTTTGGTATCCAAGCTCCATTGCTCCGAGTACACCACCTCTATCTGCTAATCTGCGAAATTCTGCGAGTACCGCTTCTTCTACCAAATCAGTTAATTCTTCTATTATGAAAGACCCCTGATTAGGATTTTCATTTTTAGCCATTCCAAATTCACGGTTAATTATTAGCTGAATAGCCATCGCTCTACGAACAGATTCTTCTGTTGGAGTAGTTATTGCCTCATCATAAGCATTCGTATGTAATGAATTACAATTATCATAAATTGCTAGTAACGCCTGAAGTGTAGTTCTAATATCATTGAAATCCACTTCTTGGGCATGTAGGCTTCTTCCGCTAGTTTGAATATGGTATTTCAATTTTTGACTTCTTTCATTACCTCCATACTTTTTAGCTATAGCAATAGCCCATATTCTACGAGCTACTCTACCAATAACACTGTATTCTGGATCTAAGCCATTGCTAAAGAAAAATGAAAAGTTTGGAGCAAAATCATCAATATGCATTCCTCTAGAAAGATAATACTCTAAATAAGTGAATCCATTTGCAAGAGTAAATGCTAATTGAGTAATAGGATTCGCACCTGCTTCTGCGATATGATATCCCGAAATAGACACGGAATAAAAGTTCTTTACCTTGTGTTTTATGAATGCCTCTTGGACATCACCCATCATCCTCAAAGCAAAGTCAATAGAAAATATACAAGTATTCTGAGCCTGATCTTCTTTTAAGATGTCTGCTTGAACTGTTCCTCTAACATTTCTTAGTACCTTTTTGAAAATTTCTTCATAAACATCATCTGGAATCAGTTTTCTTATTTCCTCCCAAGGCTTTGTTTCAGGAGTATCTTTATCTACGTACCAGAATTCTCCTTTGTGGACATCAAAACCATATCTTCCATCCCCTGTTTTTACGTATGCCTCTGCTGGGCTTAAAAGACCTTGATCAACAACCCATTTCCTGCATTGTTGTCTTACAGCAGTATTGAAAAAGAACGCTAACACAATTGGTGCCGGTCCATTAATAGTCATACTAACAGAAGTCGTTGGATCCAACAAATTAAACCCAGCATAAAGTCGTTCCATGTCTTCTACAGTACTTATGGAAACACCACTTTCACCTATTTTTCCATAAATATCTGGGCGATAATCTGGATCTGAGCCATATAACGTATTTGGATCAAATGCTGTTGAGAGCCTTGCAAATGGATATTCTTTAGTGAGATAATGAAACCTTTTGTTAGTAGCTTCCGGTATTCTCTCTCCAGCAAACATTCTTGTAGGATCTTCATTTGTTCTCTTAAAAGGATAAACTCCTGCAGTAAATGGAAACTCACCTGGAACATTTTCAAGTAATATCCATTTTAGCAGATCTCCCCAATCTTCATAATTCGGTAATGCTACTTTAGGAATCCTTTGACGAGAAAGAGAATACGTGAATGTTTTAACTTTGATCTCTTTATTTCGAACTTTGTAGCTAAAAGTATCTTGGCGATACTTCTTCTTAAATTCCTCCCAATTTTTAAGTTTTTCAATGTTTTTAGGATCTATTTTTTCTTTATACCACTTTAATTGCTTTTCAAGAACATCAATTGTTGTTTCAGGGAGATTTTCTATTCTTGGGGGTTGTAATGGATCCCTTGGATTTTCAGGATTTGTTGCTGCTTCTTTAATCATTTCAATTGTTCTTTTTATTGTCTGATATTTCCGAGCTAATTCGCTTTGTTCATTTGCCCATTTTTTATAGTTTTGAACCGTATCTGCAATTTCTGCTAAATATCTTGTTCTTTCTTGTGGGATTATATGGCTTCTGAAGCCTACTTTAAGTGGCATTCCAAAAGATGTTAAGTGAGATTCAAATTTTCCTTTGAATTTTTCGTTGAGTTCTTTCATTAGATAAAAGTATAATTGATTTACACCAGGATTATTAAACTGGCTTGCTTGTGTGCCAAATATTGGTAGTGAATGATCAGGGTATTTGTCCGTGTCAAAAAGCTTATGGGCTCTTCTGTACTGTTTTCTAACGTCTCTAAGAGCATCTTCAGAACCTTTTCTTTCAAATTTGTTAATGACAATAATGTCCGCATAATCAATCATATTAATTTTTTCTAATTGTGTTGCAGCTCCATAGTCCGCAGTCATTACATATATTGAAAGGTCAACCATATCGACAATTTCAGTATCTGATTGCCCAATACCAGCTGTTTCTAGAATAATCAAGTCATAACCTAATGCACTACAAATTTTGGTAGCATATTCAGCAGCTTTGCTTGTCGAACGATTACTTTCTCTAGTTGCCAAAGACCTCATGTATACACGATCTGATTGGGAAATAATATTCATTCTAATTCTGTCTCCAAGCAATGCTCCCCCACTCTTTCTTTTTGATGGGTCAATAGAAATAATAGCTACTTTTTTATCAGGGAAATCCTGAACAAACCTCATTACTAATTCATCTACAAGCGAGGACTTACCAGCACCACCAGTACCGGTTATTCCTATTATTGGTGCCTTGTTTTTACTATTCTCAATTAATTCAATAACATGAGATGGAACTGTGTTTTCATCGACACTAGTTTCCGCTTCAGTTATAAGTCCTGCAGTGAATTTCCATAATTGCCAATGGTCGTTTAGATCTATTTTTTTAGGGTCAAACTGATGATACTTCAGAGTTGAAAAATCACTTTTTTCAAGAATAAAATTTATCATTCCCTGCATTCCCATTATTCGACCGTCATCAGGAGAGAATATTTTAGTTATCCCATATTCTTCTAATTCTCTTATCTCAGGGGGAATAATTACCCCACCACCACCTCCAAAAATTTTAATATGTTCTGAGCCAATCTTAACTAATAAGTCTCTTACATATTTGAAATATTCCATATGCCCTCCTTGATAACTAGAGACGGCGATTGCTTGTGTATCTTCTTGTACTGCGGCTTTAACAACGTCTTCAGCTGAACGATTATGTCCTAAATGAACGACTTCCGCACCTGAATCTTGTAAAATTCTACGTATAATATTGATAGTAGCGTCATGTCCATCGAAAAGAGCAGTAGCTGTTACGACTCGGACATGGTGTTTAGTACGGTAAACTTCTGGCTCTACAATTGTTTGCATCAAATTGATTTTGGTAATAAATATTTACTAATTTTTCCCATAGTTGGTAAAAAATAAGTACGAAAGTCGAAAAAATAGTGTGAAATACGTTTGTTTAAGTTGTGTTTGCGCATGAAAAAAATATTTTATAATACGAAAAAAGAACAAAAAAAATTCTCAAGGAAAGAGATTAAAAATTAATTAGTATTTTCTATTAGCAATATTTTCTAATAATGATAACATTATTCTTTTGTACTTCGTATCTGGAAAAACATTAAGAGACCTTCTTGCTTCTTCAAAATGAAAAAGAGCTTTTTTCTTTACTTCATTAAGAACATCTGCATTTTCTTTAATAAATTGATCAATATCCTCGCTACTTAGTTCTTTTCCCACATATTTTTGCATAGTCCCTGGCCTTCTTTGTTCTACCAAGACATATATAAGCGTCTTTTTGTTCTCTTTCAAGTCCCCGCCCCTAGGCTTATCTTGATTTGCAGTTCCCACAAGATCTAAAATATCATCAATTAACTGGTATGCTAAACCTAAGTTTTTGCCGAATTTTCTAAGGCCGTTTAATTGTTCCTCAGAAGCACCCCCAATGAGTCCACCGGACCATGCCGATACCTCAATTATTGGTGCTGTTTTTGTTTCAGTAATCCATATTACTTCTTCAATTGAAGGTGTTTTATCACTTAATGCAAGCTCCATTTCTTTAAGAGTTGCCCATCCTGTTGGTAATTCTGCGTTATATACAACTTCTTTGAATAATTCGATGGCGATGTCACTGGAGTAATATCCTCTTTTTACACCTTGTAATATATGAGCATGTATTAATGCGTGCATTATGTCTCCAGCGATAATTGCAGTTTCTTTTCCCCATCTCAACATGACTGAAGGCGCTCCTCTCCTTGTTTCAGCATGGTCAATAACATCGTCGTGATATAAAGAGAAAGTATGTAATAATTCATAAGAAGTTGCTACTGGTAATGTTTGTTCAGGATTTCCCCCCGACATCCCGCAACTAAGATACATTAGCAGTGGGCGGTATCTTTTTCCTCCTTGCTTGTGATAGTAAGTAAGAATGTCTTTTAGTTCTTCAGGAACCATTTCAAACATGAGGTCTACTTCGTCATCGATTTTTTTGTTGAGGTCTTGAAGTAATTCTTGAATAAGTTTTTCCATTTATTTTCACCAACCGCTTTCCCTTTCAAGTTTTTTATATGATTGCTTTTTCTGTAGAGATTAAGTTTCTATAACTAAATATCCCTATGATAGAACCTTTTTCTGTAACTACTAAATGGTTTATTCCTTTTTTAATCATTATTGAAAGTGCTTCTTGTACCGTTGCTGTGCTTTGTATTGTTATAATCGGTGAAGACATAATCTCTACCACCGAGGTTTTTGAAGGAATTTTGTCCTCTGCAACTACTTTCGAGACCATGTCTTTGTCTGTGATTATTCCAACGGGTGTGCCTTCTTCAGATATTAATACACAACCAATATTTAGCTCTGTCATTAGTTCTGCGGCTTGTTTAGCTGTCTTCGAAGAATCTATGGTTATTACTCCTCGTGTGGTGTATGAAGCAACAAATTTTTCCTCGGTTTGGTTCACAAATAATAATCTTTATTGTATAAAATAAGCACTATGTTTTTTGTTCATAACGAGGCACATTTATTTTTTATTTTTTTGTTTTTTACAAATATCAACCAGTATTATTTGTTGAAACATAGAATTCCATTTTTGTAATGAAAAAAATTATTTTTGAAAACAACTATATTAATTTAGAAAATTATAAATTACATTTTTTATACACTTGATTCGGTGAGATATGAGCATCATTGAAAGAATGATGAAATTTTACCGAAAGTACGGTATTTTTATTATAGTATTTTGGTTAGGGTTCAGTATTTTAGTTGGCGGGCCATCATTACCTATGTTCATTAAACAGACAAAAATAACATATGACCCCCCACCAGGAACGGAATCTTATGACGGATACCAGATGATGGAAAAATATTTCCCTGCAGAATACAATGCTACAGACTTAATTTTTGTCATACATTCTACTGATGGAAAATCACTAATAGAAACAGAGCAAGTCAAGACGTATCATGATAATCTTGTTCAGAAATTAAACTCGAGTCTTATAAAGAATAATCCAGTGTTTATCAGCTATTGGTTATTAAATGGTACTGAAGCGGACGCATTTAAGAACCGACTAATTTCTGATGATAATTTAACTGCAATTTTAATTGCCAATGTGCATATCAAGGACTTAAAATCTATTAGGGAAAAAATTCCAGAACTGCGTGATATTAAAGATCAAAATATTCCTAGAGGCATAGAAGTGTACCTAACTGGAGTAGCGCCCATGGCATATGATTCTGAAAAAGCTATTGAAAAGGATTTAATGATTCACGATGCTGTAGCAATGCCATTGATAATTATCTTACTAGTAATCTTACTTTACAGTTGGAGATTATTGTTATTGGCACTTCTTTCTTTGGGAATAGGTGTGCTATCTGCTTTTGCAGTGATGAACTTTATTACTTTAAGTTTTAACCTAACCGTATTGTCATTTGTTCCTTCAATAATGTTTGCAGTAATGCTTGGTGCAGGTGTGGACTATAACTTATTCCTTCTATCTAGATTTAGAGAAGAAAGGGAGAAAGGTAAGGACTGTTTTAATTCTACTTGTACCATGATGAGAACAGCAGGACATAATGTTTTTACTTCCGGTATTACTTTAGCAATTAGTTTTCTTGCTCTTGCCATGTTTCCAATGGCTCTTTTTGCATCTATTGGTTATGCGGTGTTTATTGCAGTTATTATAGGGCTTCTTGTAAGTTTTACTTTTACTCCCTCAGTACTTGTATTGTTCGGTAAATGGTTCTATCCATTCAAAAAAGGAATGAAAAAGCATGAAGGAAAGTCTATATGGACTAAGTTTGCAAAGTTTGGGATTAAAAAGCCCAAAACAATTATCTTGTTAACTTTAATTCTTACCTTACCAGTAGCTAGTTTTGTTATAGATACAAATCCATCTTCTTCAGTCCCATCTCTTGCTCCGATTGGTTCAGAGTCTAATGAGGGCTTTAAAGTAATGTCTAAAAGCTTTTCTCCGGGAATATTAGGACCAATTGACATAATAATTGATACTGGCACTCCAAATGGTGTTTGGAATGAAACATTCTTTAGTGCAGGGCTTAATTTTACTCAAGCAATAATTCAAAAGACCAAAGCGATAGATAATTCTACGTTTATTTCTCCAATGTATTTAGCAGGTAATGAAATACCATATTTCTTAGCAATAAAGCTAGCATTTCCAGGAAATGATAGTTGGGGTATTGATCTTTATAATACTTCAATGGGAAGACAATACCGAGAACAAGTATTCCCTAGACTATCTAAAAATGATTCCATTGCATTCGTGAGCTTTGCATTGACAATTGATCCTTTAAGTGAAGAAGCTAGGCCAATTATTAAAACAATTCGTAGTGAAGCTAGAACAATGGAAAAAATAACAGGATATAAAATATACGTTACAGGAATCGGCCCTCAAGATATAGATATGATTGATTATTCATATGGATTTTTCCCGTATTTTATGTTTATCTTATTAATCGTGATATATATTTTGGTCGGAGTGATGTTTAAATCTGCATTATTACCATTGAGACTAATAATAACTATTGCATTGACAATCTTCTACGTATATGGATTAGCATTCTTTGCTTTCCAAGAAGGGTGGCTGGCGGCAATATTCCCTAGATATGAGGATACAAACTTAATTTTCTGGATGATACCAATAATGAGCGCAAGTATCTTAATTGGTTTGGGAATGGACTATGATATTTTCCTTGTTGAAAGAGTTAAAGAAGAAGTATGGGCAGGAAAGTCAGATAAAGAGGCATTAATTACTGCTACTGAAAAGACAGGCAGAATAATTACTGGTGCTGGAACTGTTATGGCTGTTGCTTTTGGGGGTCTGCTTTTAGGTTCAAGCGTTCCAATCATACAAGAAGGCTTTATCCTTACTGTTGCAGTCTTAGTAGATACTTATTTTGTTCGAACAATACTTGTACCAGCAATTATGTCCTTAGCTGAAAGGCATAACTGGTGGCCAACAAAACCACCTTATCAACAAGAAAATAATAAAGAGAATAGTGTTTCTGTCAAACAAGAAGGACAAAAAGAAAAAGAAGATAATAACGCATAATAAGATATCATGACCCCTATTTTCAGCTATTTTTCAAAAATTTGTATTTCTTTAATTTTAGCATTTATTTATTATGTTTTTTCAGGGTTTTTTGTTATACCGTCTTTCATGTCTCAAGGAGTTTTTTTCTTGAAATTATTTATTTTTTGAATATTTCCAATTTCTGCATCAGGGTCAATATCAATATGTTCAATATAATATATTGTACCTTCAACAATAGTATTTGGGCCAATTACTACGTTTCTACCATATATGTCCCCCAAAATATTAAAGCCTTCAATGTATACATCTTCTCCTTTCACCCAGTCTTCAACTATAATCTCATTATTTTCTCGAGAATATTCCTTTAATACCTGTTCCCCTAGTAAACTTTTCAATAGATTACCTATTAAACCACCAATTTCTGGAGATACGCTTTCTTTAGCCAATAATTCAATATTCTCTCCTTCTATTGTGCCAATGATTGAATTACCACTTCTTATTGAAACATATTTACCCACTATTTCATCAACAGATATCTTTCCTGAGATTATTATTTCGTTACCCACTAATTTAACCGTTTTAAGTCCTCCCGAAATCTTTATAGAATTACTAGATAACATTTCCCCTCCAGTCCTTACACTTCCGG
>JAMOVR010000083.1 GCA_027061945.1 Candidatus Heimdallarchaeota archaeon | reverse complement strand
TCAACAGAATTAAACAGAAAGCAGTTTAATATTTCGAAGCTTGTTATAATATTATGAACGTTAAACACTGGTTAAGAAGACAATCCTCTTTTTAGCTTTATTGCTTTGTTTTCTTATGCTAAAAACAATGTTTATCTTGTTCCAAAAGAAAAAAGTAAAAAAGAGTTGAAATGTAAGAAAAGATGACCATTACCTCTTGCGGGGGTAGCCAAGCGGTCAAGACTTAGCGCCTATAAGGTGCATAGTCGCCGAAACGGCGACGGACTCAAGATCAGCAAGGATAATTCTTGCTCAAAGAGTCCTATGAGGAGAAATCCGTTCTCATAGGAGTTCGTGGGTTCGAATCCCACCCCCCGCACCAGTGTTTTTTATAATTAAAAAATAAAAAAGATGATGTTGTAAGTCTTATTTTTTCCCGTTCTATAATTTTTAGTAAAAAAACAGAAAACATCATCAGTGTTTAATTTACTTTACTAGATCTTAATTTTTCCAATTAAATTAAAAGAATAAAAAATTCTGTTGTATAAAGATAAAAGAAAAAAGAAAAGAAAAATTTTTGTTTTAACTTACATTCTTATGTTATTCTAAGTAGATTCGCTAATGTGGGGGATATTGTAGCTAGTCTTTCTTTAGCTAATATCTCATAATATTGCCGTATGATACCAGTTGTAAGCAAGATACCAGTACCCGTTCCTAATGCCCCCATAAAGTCTGCTATTGCTGCTAAGAATCCTACTGCAGCTCCAGATATGAATGCCAAATAAGGAATATAGTTATTCAAATATTTCTCAATAATTTGGGGGTTTCTTCTAAATCCAGGGATTACCATGTCCGCTTGTAGTAATTGTTCTGCCACGGCATCAGCGCCCATTCCTGAAGTATCTACCCACACCATTGAGAAGAATGTTGAAAGTACTACCATTAGCACTAAGTATACTATCGCCCTTATGGGATCTTGAAGCACTTGGTCAAACCCATAAACCGGTGTGGTATACGATGCAAGTCCACTTACAGGATGGTTTTGTCTAGTGTTTGGATCTTCTTCCCAACGTCCTAGTAAGTTAGCGATAGCACCCATTATTCCAGGGTCATCACCATATTTTCTGGCCATTAGATTACTAATAAAGTAAATGTTAGCAAATAATGCACTGACCAAAATTACTGGGATGTTGCTTGTGTACATGAATTTTAGGGGGTATCTGTAAGGCATTTTATATTTAGCATGTTGGACGGGGATTTCAACCCTCATACTGTCTAAATATATAACCATGGCGAAAACAATGATTGTAGCCATTAGCCCAATCATGTCCGGTTCTCTGCCGGGCCTACTTAATCCTCTCTGTAGTACGTCTCCATGGATTATTGATTGAATAAAAGCAAGTACTGCACCGTTGTACCTTGTCTCTCCTTGAATATCAACTTGTTTTAAGTCAAACATTCCTTGAAAAATGGTGAATGAGACATTTGCTGCAATGAATAGTGAAATGCCTGAACCTAGACCATATCCTTTTTGCACCATTTCATCAAGCAAGATTATTGCTATCCCTGCTAATACTAATTGAGCCACGATTAAAACCTGAATGTTAGGCTCAATTTTGTCTGGATCTCCATAAGCTCCTCCAGCAAGGTAAGCAATTGCTTGAACTAATGTCATAATTACGCTTAAGATTTTTTGAGTTCCAGTGTACAGGGCTCTTTCTTCAGGGTCTGAGAAATCAATCTTAATGATCTGACTCCCAACCAGAAGTTGCATGATCATGCCCGCAGTGACGATCGGGCCTATACCTAGCTCTCCCAATGTCCCTCTTTGGGAAGCCAAAATTACTCTCAAGGCTACGAACGGGTCTTCCCCGGAAAGACTTACACCGTACAAAGGCACTGAAATCATCATCAAATAGAGTAGCAATGCAATAAAGGTAATAATCACCTTGGTTTTGAATGAAGGCATTTTCTCTGGTTTCTTGATATTAATCGTAAAACCTAAGAATGGCTTGAATATTCTAAGAAATATGCTTGTCATAGCTATCACACGGTTGGGTGTCAAATTGAGCAAATGAGCAAACCAATAAAAGAATTTTGATGTGGTTGGTGTATATCTGTTCCCTAAAAAAAACTTCTTTAACTCTGTCAGCGGGAATACCCTTCCAAAAGGTTGGGAATGAGAGCTTACTACCATTACTGGACAAATTGCAGTAAACTACCCCTTTCTTTGGCAAGGGGCTTCCTTCTTCATCAAGAAGACTTGCCCCAAAACCATTTCCTTTATTGAAAGAAATGGTTCGGGGTGGGGGTCTTCTCTCCACAGGCGCTACGGGGCGTTCGTCCCTGTCTTGATTTTGAGGATGTTTAGGGAAGCGTTGTAGTCTCTGTCTGTTTTGCTTCCCCGCCACAAAAACCACAAACAAATACTTTGTCGCTCAGTTTTATGCCCCGTTTGTTTTTCCTGTTTTTCCTTATTTGTTTAATGATTGTTTTCCTGGTAATAACGTTTTCATAGTGTATAGGCTCCATACTGGTGTTGTGGTGGTATGAAGGAGTGAAAGCGTGTGTCGGCTTTCATCTCCTCCCTTGTGGAAAGGGACTTCCAGCCGACAAATTTAAAACATGTATTGAAGTATAGTAAAGACAGATATTCCTTTAGCTCCCATAGAGAAAAAAGCATAACATCTTCTTTGGAATCCGTATAATGAAGGATCGCGGAAAGGCATTCTTTCTTGATTAAGTTAAGACTTGTAAAATTCTAGAGCCCTTCAAAAATTTGATAATATACCTAGTTTTTTAGAATTTTAATCATAACCTAGTAACGAATGGTTAGAAGTATCGAATTAATTCGTGACATCTTAGAAAAAAAAGTAACAGAAAGACCCGTTATTTCTACATGGTCCATTACTTCAAGAAGTATTATTAATACTGAAAAAATACAGCTTTTCTACGAAAAGCTTTGCAAATTATCTGAGCCAGATCTCTTAGTATATGATCCGTATCCCTATTTCTTTTTGGCAGATTTTGTTTATCCCCATAAGAAAATTCTATGGGATCTAAAAAAAATTGATCCTTTTTCAGATTCTTATGAATTTAGATTTGGTAAGATAACTGAATTAGAACATTTAGAAAACTATGCGATTGAATTCGAGTATTCATTTTTAAAAGACGTGCAGAGAGTATTACTTGAAATTAATAAAAATGTTAAATGCTCAGTGAGCTTAGTTCTCCCATCACCCTTACTAATGGTTCAACTACTAACAAAAGTTAATCTTGATTATTGGCTAAGAAAAGATCCCTCAAGGCTTTCAAGAGCAATTAAGCCTTTTTATGACTTATTGTTTGAATATGCAATTATTCCTATAGAAGAGGAAATCGAAAGTATTTTTTATTTAGTTCCTTTTATCAGTGTTGCTAATGATAATGGGCTTTCTAAGGAAATATATCTCTTAAGAGGATGGAAAATAGACAAATCTTTTTTATCGCGATTATGGCAGAAAAATGACATTTTCATAATTAAGCATGTGGAAAATCCTAATTCGGATCCTACAATTATTCAGGTGTTTGAAAATACATTGCCTCATGGTTTTATTAATTGGAATTATGAGGAAAATGGACCTAATCTTTTTGATGAAAAAATTTCTATACACTCTCCCGTGGTAGGTGGTATGTTTACTCAAGATATTAAAGAAGAAAATGAAACTAAAATTTTTCAATCTTTAAAAGCCTTTAATGAAAATTTTTCTTTGGATGGTTTTATTTACGGAACTGGAACTTTTTTAGATTCAGATATTAATTTGAAATTTGTTAAAAAAATAAATAAAAAAGTCAAGAATTTTATTTTTAAAAAAAATAATTTATGAGTGCCCTCACAAATATTAAATTGAATGGAAGTGAGATGAAAAATATGGAACAATCCGTTATAATATTTGAAAACAACGGAATGAGAAAGGAATTTTTCATTTTTTACTTGGCTGCAGGAATTGTCATGGTTTTGATGAGTATTGTAGATTTTATGATGTTAGAAGTACCGATTTCGTATTATATGGGAGGATTAGCGCTGTTGTTATCTCTCCCCTTATTTTATTTAGCATTTCTGGAGTATGCAGCTAAAAATGATTATGTTGAATTTACTTTGAAGAGTGTTAAAATCCGGAGCACCCCGCAATTAGGTACTGGTTTTTCTGTTTTTAATAAAGAGTTATCTTATCCTGCAATAAAGTCTGTTAACGTTGTAGGAATAAGATCTATTTTTTCAAACAAGACAACTATTGCTTTGCAGATAAGCTATGAAGAAGAAAATGGTCTTATAAAAGAAAGAATTATTTTAGATCGATTTCCAGGGGATCTCGTTCTTAAAATTGGCCAGTTATTAGAGGTCTCTGCTAATGTAGGTAATAAAGTAAAACAATTTGCAGATCAACACCCTGAATTGGTATCTAAAGCCAAAGTCTTTCTCACAGAGGCTACAAACTTTCTAAAAAAACTTTCAGAGCCTATTGATAAAGAAGAAAACTCTATTATTAACAAAACGGATGAAGACAATGACGATGATGAAGAGGTTGACGTAAAAATAGATTAAATATTTTTATTTCTTATCTATTAGCTTCACATACCAGCTACCTTGTTTTTTTGTTTCTCCTATCCATACTTTTAGTTTTGTAATATTTTCTACACCAATTTTCTCGATTTCATTAAATATTTTTTCTCCGATATATCTTGCTAACTCTTCTACAGTTGTATTTTTAATCGGTAAAAGTGCAACTTTTTTCTCAGGAAAAGCATATTCTTTATTATTAGAATAAATTTTTACTATGCATTTATTCCCTACAATTTCAGTTTCCATTAGTGAATTTTTAGTTGGAAGTAATATTTTTCCTTTTAATTCATTAGTAATTTTCCTCATAATTGGTTTTAGATCAAGAAAATCAATTACCATCTGTCCTTTATTAAGACTCCCTTCTGCCATAATCCGAATATTATAGTCATGCCCGTGAATTGGTTCACAATATCTACTTCCAACAACAAAATGGGTTGCAGAAAAAAGACTTTTAATATCAGCTATTTCCAGTTCCCAAAAATCATCCACAAAAATTTATTTTCTTAGACAATTATAATCATGTTGTTATTATTGTAAAATATTACATACACTCGCCCATTTCGTATTATTATTTAGATCAATTATTGGCTGAAAATTAGACAACCAGCAAATTAGTGCTTTAGCAATTTCTAGTTTTATTTTCTTTTTAATTAGCCATTCGTTGTAGTTTGAGAGGTGAATCTGTTTTGTTACTGGTTTAGTATCTAGTTCGAACCCTGACAATAAGATTTGTTCACAGCCTAAAAACTGTGCAAGAAATACTCCTCGGTCCCCATCTGTGAATCCTAACGTGTTTACTACTTTTACAGATGGTCTTGTCTGTGTGGTAAAGAAATATTTGATGTTTTTAGTTTCGGGAATTTCAAAAAATGCTTTTATCCTTTCTTTATTATCCCCATGGACATGTATCGCTAAAATACTTCCTTGCTTAGCACTATGTATTAGATCATTAAAATTGGAGTCTAAGTCTGTTTCAATTATTTGGGGTATTATACCATTGGAGTTTAGAAATCCGATAACAGGTTCAGTTGCAATAATTAAAAGATCATTTAAGATGTCTTTCATTTCTAAAGTCAAAACAGGATTACTTGGGGCCATTACCAAAGCACTTTTTTTTCGTATCTTTTTTTTGACTTCATTTATGTTAGATGTTGGCTCATAATTGTCTTCTACCCACTTAACTATTTCTTCATCTTTTTTGGCGTTAATTCCTAAAGCATTACATATTTTTGGATACCAGTACGTTAACCACACTTTCAAACTTAAAGTTTTAGGCCATGTTTCGGGAGGTGCTAAATTGTAAAAAGAAATGGTATTATCTTTTTTCTTTTTTTCTACCAATTAGTTATCACCAATAACCATTTTTATACGCCCACCATCCTCCAACAAGAATTAGTAATATCGCCCAGAACCACCATCTGAAACCATATATGGTGAACCAAACAATGTATAAAAAGTTCCTAATTCTTAGCATTATACTGAACTTTGTGTGTCCAATTCTTTTTCGGTATCCTACTGGCACTTCTCTTACTTTTAATCCAGATTTTAATGCTTTCACAAAAATTTCAGTTTCAATCTCGAATTTTGATGCTTTTAATTTAGGAAGTAATGTTTCTACGGCTTTTCTGTTAAACGCCCAGTAAGGAGACTGTACGTCTGAATAAAGTCTAAAATGAGGGATACTCATTAATAGACTTGCTAAAAAATTCCCTATCCAAACAATAAGTGGCATTGATCCTTTTTCCCTTTTTTTAGATAAAATTCTAGTTCCAATTACTACATCGGCTTCTCCATTTTCAATGAGTTCAATCATATCTTTGGTATCTTCCAAAACACAGGTTCCATCGGTGTCAACCATTACTAAAATATCATTATCCGTTTTGAGGAACTCCTCCATAGCGGTTCTTACTCCATATCCCTTACCCTTCCCATATCTTTGTTGCATTACCTTAAAACCAGCTTTTTTTGCTTCTTCTACCGTTCCATCAGTACTTCCTCCGTCAACAACTAAAACATCGTCAAACCAATTAGGAAGCTCTTCCGAAATAGGTTTAATGGCGTCTTTTTCATTTAGCGTTGGTAGTAATAATAATTTTTTCACGCAAAACACACCACAAAACCATTATCTAAAAATTTCTATATACAAATAAATATAAAATACATACTAAGTTAACTATCCTTTGCTTTAGCAAGTAGTTTCCTGCGTCACCGAGAAAACTTGCCCCAAAACCATTTCCTTTATTTATTGTAAGAAATGTTTCGAAGTATTTTTTTCAAAATGTTTAGGCTTACTTTTCCAGACATGGCGAGGAAATATTGTGGTGATTAGAATACATTTTTCCATATTTTTTGTTTTACTTCTGGGAATTCCCTTCGTATTTTGCGGGAAATGATTAGCCCTAAAATGGACGACCACATAATTAACTCTCGCAGAATGTATTGAAAAGCTACGTTGAAAGTCAATATTAAAACAAAACAAGACATAAGAAAATTAAAAAATAACTCCGAGGCACACAATCATTGTGTTGATTGGTTGAAAAAGAGAACCCAGAACTAAAGAAAAGTCTACTCCAAAGCATTGCAGATGATAATTACCAGTTATGTTATGTTATGTTATGGAGCAATGTGAAAGCATTGTTGAGGCTGAAGAAGAACGGTAAGAAAATCGGAAAACTAAGGTATAAGAAGAAGGGAAGATACAAGTCGTTGGACAAGTAATAATTGTAGAACCAATAATGTTATCATAGCAGTTTTTCCACTTCTTGGTCCTGCAACAATCTGTTTTGGTTCATTAGTTGAGAATAAGTATTTCATACTGTTATATGTTTTCCTCCTTCCTAATGGCGAAATTACGAATGCTATTGTTAATAGCTTCGACAAAAGTATCCCAAGTGATTGTTTGCTGGACTGAATTCTCTTGTTGGATCATTATTTTCCCCCTCAATTAAATATTCTTCCGGTATTTTCTGCTTTTTTGAATTTTTGCGACTTCCCAATCAGCCAATTGGTTTTAACTAGAGCATTTTTTACAACGTATACTATTTTCCATGAAAAATAAATCCGCGTGTTACTATTTACTATGCCTTGAATAAAGAGAAATTAAATATACTCAGATTTAAATATATGTTTGTGTCCCGATATACCTTAGATAAATTTATGGCGTCCCCATCTAATGAAATTGAGAATTTGCGTAATTTAAATTGGGACTTTAAAGGGGCCAATACTCAAGAACTTACCCACGGGATACACGTATATCCTGCAAGAATGGTTCCTTTTATACCCCGGATTTTGATTAAAAAGTTTAGTCGCCCTGGAGAAAAAGTACTTGACCCTTTTTGCGGCTCTGGAACTGTATTATTAGAAGCAATGATTCAGCAACGACAATCAGTTGGAATTGATATTAATCCTCTAGCGGTATTGATCTCTCAGGTCAAAACGACCCCTCTTGATCTAAATACTTTAATTCAAACGTTTAATGATTTAAGAAAAAAGATTCTCTCAGATAAACAGAAAATTCTTAATGGGACTCTAAAGGTTGAACCACCTATTTTCAAAAATATTCAGAAACAGATTAATCATTGGTTTAAGCCAGAAGTTCAATTATGGTTAACCGTAATTAGACGGCATGTCAATAATATCCCTGACGAAGACATCAAAAAATTTTTCCAAGTTGTTTTTTCAAATACTGTTAGAAAAGTAAGTAATACTCGAGATAATGAGTATAAATTATATCGAATGGCGCCAGAACAATTAGAAAAATACAATCCAGATGTAGTCCAGATTTTTTTGGATTATTGCGAGCAAAGTATCCAAGGAATGCGGGACTTAAATAATTTCTTAACAAAAGGAGAAAAAAAGTTAGAAATTTATAGGCCAGAAGTCCTACAAGGTGATTTTAGAAGTATTAATCTGCCAGAGGGAGAATTTGATTTAATGATAACTAGTCCTCCTTACGGGGACAGTCATACTACGGTTGGGTATGGGCAGTTTTCAAAATTCTCCCTATACTGGTTGGGGGAAGAGTTTGCAAGCTATATCCCAAAGAGTAGAGACATGTTAGGCGGTAAAAATAAGCCTAATGCAAAAGTTCATTCTGAGACCTTGGAACAGACATTAGAACAGATACGGAAAAATGAATCTGACTTGAAAAGAAAACGATCTATTGATGTTCTTTCGTTTTTTGCGGATTATGAAGAATGTGTAAAAAAAATACACGAAAATTTGAAGGACAATGCTTATGCTTGTTTTGTTGTAGGTAATAGAACGGTACGGGAAGTTCGGATACGCATGGATAAAATAACCCAAGAAATAGGGGAACACTACGGTTTTAAGCACGTAATTACTATCCCTAGAAATATTCCTACCAAGCGACATCCAAAAAGCCAGAAACTTTACGTTGATCCAAAATGGGAGGAAGTTCAAGGTAAAAGGAAAGCAGTCCAAATAGATAACATCGTAAAAGAACATATCGTAATACTTCAAAAATAGGAATATTCGAATCTATTTGGGCGTTATATTTGTCTGACGTTATTGAAAATTCGGGGCCAATATTTTCTTCTCATTCTAAATTTAGTGCCGTGATTATGTCCTGTTCGAGCATCAAAATCAATTAGAATGATGCCTTCTTCTATCAGCTTCAAAAAGTTTTCAAATGAAAATTCAGAAAGCATGAAGATTTTGTCGTAAAGAAAATACTCGTATTCTCCTTCTCTTTTTGTTTTTGCTAAGACAAAGAACATATTTTTGATTTTATCTCTTGCTTTTGCTTCTAAGTCGGCAAATCCCCAATAGGGTCTAGGATCAAAGTCATTCAAGTGCCCAACACGTTCTCTGACCCATTCCAGCCAGTCTCTATGTTTTTCACTAACTTTTTCGGCATTAAAAGAAAACTCAATCTTTTTTTCATCCCTATTAACTATAATAATGAAACCACGGTCTGTGTACTTGTTTGCTCTGGTTGTTGACCGAAAACTCATTTCGTTTTCAGGATATTTAGTGCCCGCTTTTTCATGTCTCCAACCATAAAGAGGTAAAAGGATATTAGGAACTATTTTAGCTCCTCTTGGAGATGGTTCCATGTGGAATAAGGTTACTAATGAATTAGAAGTTTCCCTCTGTACTTTTAATTCCCATTCTCCGGCATTAGGAATGGGTAAGTTATTCTCTTCAATTCCTAACAATTGTTCAAGGGTGTTTCCCACGGCAGCATCGTTTTTGCCTTTTCTAATACTTTTAATCCACCCTATTTCTCTAATGCGTAGTAATTCTTTGATAAGTTCGTCTTTCGTGTAGAATCTAACCATTAATATCTAACTCCATTTTACTGGTTCAAAGTCTCTTACTCAGAATTGTTGCTTTCAAGCTGGATTTTTCCAAGGTTTTTGATGATAAGATTGAGATTAGTGCAACATCATAACTTTTTTTCATTATTTTTTCACCTATCTTTAGAACTTGATTTTTTCATAAGCATGGAGTTTAATGTCTTCATGTTTCAAATTGAGAAAATTATTTTTTTAATTCTGTCGGCTGGAAGTCCCCTTCAGAAAGGGAGGGGGATGAAAGCCGACACACGCTTTCACTCCTTCATACCACCACAACGCCAGTATGGAGCCTATACACTATGAAAACGTTATTACCAGGAAAACAATCATTAAACAAATAAGGAAAAACAGGAAAAACAAACGGGACATAAGAAAATAAAAAACAAAAGAAGAGAAGAGCGACATGACATGATGAGGAGCTACAAGTTTAAGCTGTATCCAAACAAGGAAGCAGAGGAAAAGTTAGAGGAGACCTTGGATATCCCGATGGCTATACAACCGATTACTAGAAGAAATTAACAAGGCGAGGAAAGAAGGAAGAAAAATAACCCAGAAAGACACGCAATCACTAATAGTGAAGCTGAAAAAAGAAGAAAAACCAGAACTAAAGAAAAGTCTACTCCAAAGCATTGCAGATGATAATTACCAGTTATGTTATGTTATGGAGCAATGTGAAAGCGTTGTCACGTTTAAAGAAGAACTAGAAGAAGATAGAAAAGTTAAGGTATTAGAAAAAAGGAAAATATAAGTCGTTGAAGCACAAAGCAACTTGCGAAAACAAAGGGTATCTCAAATAACTTTAAATTCTTTTTCTATCGCAGTTCTCACCTTGTTTTTCATTTCTTCCGTAGTAAGAAGAATAGCTGAACCTCCTTTTCCAGATCCTGTTAGTTTTCCCCCTAATGCTCCTTCTTCTAATCCTAACCAAACAATTTTATCTAACTCTGGAGTGCTAACTTTTAAGAAATCACTTAAAAATATATGTTGTTTTGTCATTAGATCCCCAATTTTTTTAAGTTCCCATGGAGTTTGTCTAATAATTTCAATTCCTTCCTTAGTTGTGTCTCTTATTCCAACGTATCCTTTAAGAAGTCTCCATTCATCTTCCATGTCTTTTAGTTCATGATATTTGAATTCTTCTACTTCCTCTTCTGTAATTGTATGTAACACCTTAAAATCATCATTGCCAAAAATCATATTCAATGTTTTTTTCAGTTTTTCCTGTAATGGACCATGGACTTGTTGCGTATTCTTAGGTTTGCCAGAATATACCGGGATTATTGGAAATGTCATTCCTAATTGTTCAACATCAAAAAATGGTTCAAAATTCATGACTAATGTATCTGCAAAGGCAACACTATATTGATCCATCTTACCGCAAGGGACACCTAGTATATCATGTTCGGCTTCGTAAGCAAGTTCTGCTAGAGCTGCTGGAGGAATATCTATCTCTCTCATCTTCAATAAAACTTTTAGTAGTCCTACACTGAATGCTGCTGAACTAGAAAGACCAGAAGATGGAGGTAAAGTGCCATTAACCTCAATAATGAATTTATCTTCAAGTAAATAGTCCTCGAACCTACTTAGGTAAATCTTAAGTACTGCTCTGGCAAGATCCCAAGAATCATTTTTGAGCTCTAATTTTTCTTTGCTATCAAACACTGGAGAAAGACCAAAGTAATATGAATCTATAATGATTCCCTTTCTTTCAGAGGGTGTTATTGTAAATGAGAGTCCAGCGTTGATAGGGGTGGGGACGACAGGGAGACCCAAGTAATCTTGATGTTCTCCCAATAATGTAGCTCTCCCAGGTACAAATACTACGTCATCTTCTTTTAGTTGAAACTCAACAGACATTTTATTCGCCTTAAGTTATAGCAAAAGAATAATGATTTTAATTATTTTGCTTAAATATGAATGGAAGGTAAAGTGTCAGAAGAAATAGTTTCATATCTACAAGAAAAATTGGAGATAAGTCCTCAACTAGCCAATAAACTAATTGATAAAGGTTATAGATCTTTAGAGGCAATTGCAATTTCTCATCCTCTTTCCCTTGAGGAAGAAATAGAAATCCCTGCTAATCAAGCCGAAAAACTAATTTTTAATTCAAGAGAGTATTTAAACAACAAAATAGAACCAAGAAATGCATTAGAATTACTCGAGGAGGAAAGAGAACGTATAAAAATAACTACTGGTTCTCATGATTTAGATTCTCTTTTAGATGGTGGGATATGGGTTGGTGAAATAACTGAATTTGCCGGATCTTTTGGTACTGGAAAAACACAACTCTGTTTCCAGCTTTCAGTAACGACTCAACTTCCTAAGGAACTAGGTGGCGCTGAAGGAAAAGTGTTTTATATAGATTCTGAAAAAACTTTTTCTTCTAAGAGAGTAATGGAGATCAGTTTGGCATTTGATTTAGACCCAATGAGCGTCTTAAAAAATATTTTAGTTGCAAAGGCCTTCGATGCTAAAAACCAGATGGACTTAGTAAAAGAAGTAGCTAATATCGCTAAAAAAGAAAACATAAAACTCTTGATTATAGATTCCTTTGCTACGCATTTTCGTTCTGAGTTTTTGGGAAAAGACAAATTAGTCGAAAGACAGCAAAAAATCATGTTTCATGCAGCACAATTAAGCAATCTCGCCGCATTATTAGATATTGCTGTTGTTGTTACAAATCAGATAATTGCAAATATGGATGACTTCTCAATGGGAGGTGCTCAACCTGCATTAGGATTCGCATGGGCGCACAGACCTCAACAAAGAATCCTTTTAAGGCGATACAAAGGAACAGCACGAGTTGCCCGTTTATTAGATTCACCACGTTCTGCAGAATATGAAGCAGTATTTTACATTACCCGAGATGGAATAAAAGATCGTTCAACCCCTAATTATTAATTATTTTTAGCCTTATCCGCGGAAAGTCTTCTATATAAGTAAGGGTTGAAAAAGGAAAACAAGTCAACAATATTCAATATTTTCAATATAATCAGTTGTATATCAGTTGTATCAAAGCATACTAAAGAAAGATTGAGCAAATATAGCCTATATCGACTATAGAAA
>JAMOVR010000082.1 GCA_027061945.1 Candidatus Heimdallarchaeota archaeon | reverse complement strand
GCATCTGCTCCATAATGGATTGCGGTTTTCAGCTTTTCCATATTACCAGCAGGAGCTAACAGCTCACATTTTCTAACCATAATAGGCTTAATGATACCTTTGATTCTATTATTATCAAATTATAAAAACACCCCGCTTCTTTTTCAAAATGGTTGTCCTTTTATCTTGAAAGCCCTAAGCTAAAGCTCAAAGCGCTTGGGATACAATAACATGGCTAAAGTATATACTTATTCAGAGGCAAGGCAAAAATTTGCCAAAGTTTTGGAACAGGCATCAACTGAGGGGAAAGTACTGGTGATAGGAAAAGATGGACAGCTATTCGTTATAAAGCCTATTAATGAAAAGAAATCTCCTTTAGACGTGGCAGGAGTTGATTTAGGGATTTCTACTACAGAACTTGTTGATATTATAAGAGAAAGCAGATAAAAAAGAGGCTAATAAGTGAATATGCTTGGCAAAAACAGCTTCCAAGGCCTCAATATAAAACTATAATCTCTTTTCCTCCTCTTTTTTGACTTAAGATAAAAGCTGATGCAGATAACGCAAAAATTTTGTTTTTTGTAATGAAGTTAGCGAATTTAAGTTTAAAATATATTCTTGCCCAGGCCCTTGTCTTTGCAAAACAACCTCATCTTTTTCAACTTTTACTTGTGAAATATATGTAATTGCATGAGAAAAATCAAAATCTAAAGGAAGTCTCCATTTAGACGCACCCTTATAATTTTTAAGGTCAGTTAACACTCGCTTTATATCATATTTAAAAACATGACTCTTTTGACCAATAAAAATTACATTTTTGTTAATATATTTTTTTGAAAAATTAGCGTCAAAATGCGGATGCTCCCCTAAAAAAGGAGGGCATTTTTGCGTAGTCCTCATAACAGGTATTATCTCACCCACTATCATTGAAGCAAATATGAGATGTATTTTAGGTGCGCTTTTTATATAGCACCATTCTCCATTTCTATTTTCAATTTCTTGAAAAAGTCCATAAAATAAAAAAATATCATCCTTTTCTATTTGATTGTTCTCTAAATGTTTTAAAGCTGCTCCTACTTGACCTAATGCATAATTTAGTTTTTTAGAAATCCAAAACGGGTCGAGATGACAACGGAATTTTGGTTGAAGATAATCACATTCTCTCAATTTTCTTGCTTTGATTCTCTTCTTTGTCAACTGATTTAAAATTTTTTGCAGAGGTTCACCATGATAATTAAAGCGCAACTCACAAAATTTTTTATCATTAAGTTTGCTAGGGATAGGCACACTATAAATTGTTCCATCAGGAAATATTGGGCTCGGGAACCCACCATAAGTTGTATCAAATCCTTTTCTGCTAAATATTACCTTCATAATTTAGTGGTAGCACAACCTCGATTTTTAATTTTTTTGATGCGATGATTAATAGGTTCTCCCACTAGGCCGTTATATTTGTTTAACAATTCTTCAATTTTATTTAATAACACATCAAAATTGGGATCATTTTTCTTGCAATATTTTATTCCTCGATCAGGAATATAAGGATGAAATTCTCTTGGTGCTTCAATACATTTATCACCAAAATAAGAAAATTTTTTTGAAATAAAAACCCTATTACCCCTAATATCTTGCAATATTACACCATATCGTGCTTTTTGGTGTCTCCAAAGAAAAGCAAACCTCGTTTCAGGAAAAAATACTTCTGAATTAGGTGAGCTTTTTAGGCCTTCAGGTTCATGATTATGCCCTCGAGTCCACTTCCATATTTTTTTATCAAGATAATATACATTATCGCCTCTTCTTTTTCGCCAATCTTTATCTCTTCGATAGCGTTTATCTGCAAACCTTTTATCAAAAAAATATGAAGTTAAGTCCATTACTTCATCAACACAAGCAATATAGATAAGAGCTCTTTTGATATTTTTTTTCAAGCCAACTTTTTCCCTTTGTTGAGATAATGATTTTGATTCAACACCAACTAACCAATCTCCTTTTTTTAAATCAGCTCTTTGATGATTGGGAGTACAAGCAGCTAAGGTTAAATATCCCCAAAAAGGATTAGGGGCAAAGCCACCATCATAAGTCATCTTATAAAAAAGTATCTTTGGCATCTTCCTCCTCCAAGAAAACTGCTCATATTAAGTTTGAATTATATCAAAAGGTAAGTGGTTGCGTTATCGCAAATTAAAACTTTTTTTAACGATAACGCAATAACAATAGTAATATATTAAGATTTTGGAATAAGACTCTCATTCATATTAATATCTTTAACAATCCACCCTATCGGCCCCATATCTACCACTATAATAATCTGATGTTTTAAGAAAGTTTGTCCTGCTTTTAGAAGATCAGGAGTTGGTTTTATTGTTTGATCATTCCTATCTAAAAACATCCAATGTTTTTCAGTTAAATTATATATGGCCATAAACACACCATGCTTTTCTAGCGTTTTGAAAGCATTGTAATTAGTTGCCTGAGATGAAGCACAAGCGACTACCAACATCATTGTAACAAGAAGTATCATTATGCCACGCCTTTCAGTTTTTTTCATTTTTAATACCTCCTATTTTGAATTTTATAGTCTTATTACCTAACCCGCCTCAGATAGAGCAGGCCCCTATTTTAGAGCCGAAACACAAAATTTTTCCTATAAACCAGTTTCTAGCCCTTTGTTTTTCCCAAAAATTCATAACTAATCATCCTTATTAGGTCAACCCTTTATTTCAATATATTTTTCCTATGAAATATGGCACGATTTATTTATGACCATTGGTGAGAAAATAAAAAGCCAGAGGCTGGCGTTTGGCTGGTCTCAAGAAAAACTGGCTAGAAAACTAGGGGTTTCTACAAGAGCGGTCTTTAAGTGGGAACACAATGAAACACTTCCACGTTCAGACAGCTTGGAGAAACTTGCTAAAATTTTTAATGTA
>JAMOVR010000081.1 GCA_027061945.1 Candidatus Heimdallarchaeota archaeon | reverse complement strand
GATGTATACGCCAATAATAGATGAAATAACCCGTTTCTTTGTCTTTTTCTCTCCTAACAGAGACTAATTGTGTATCATAAAGTTTGTACAAGGCTTTCCTGACTTGATTTAGTTTTACCCCTAATTGTGCTTCGATTTCTTCATCAGTAATTTCACCTTGTGCATTTAGTAACGCAATAGTAACCTCTCTAACATCCTCTCCAGCTATGTCTTCTACCATTGCTAGTAATGTTTCTCTTTGTTCATCTGTTATCGTAAAACTACCATTTTTTGCTTGCCCATTTTCGCTAGCACTAGTTGCCATTACACCACCGTAAACATATAAAAGAACAGCTATAACTCACATTAAATATGTTCCAAGTAATAAATAGGGAAAAATAGTTAAAGTAATTTATGATTGACACCTAGAACGATAATTGAAAAATAATATGTGTCCCCCCACGTGTTTATAGGACAATAGTTTAATATTTTCGGCCCAAATACGTCCTAATGTGAAATATAATTATTAATTAAGTTCAAATATGTAATGTTAAGCTCCACCTTCTGTCCTAGTTATTAAATAGCATTTATCTCCATCAGAGATTCCTGCCATCTTCATTGTCTCACTATCATCTAGTTGCCTCCCCCGGAAAACAACGATTACTGTTGAGGCAGGAATTCTTTTTGCTCTAGCTACTTCTGCCTTAAGCTTTCCGACAGTATCCTGAGGACTCATTTCGACTTCTATTGGTGGCCCACCACCTATAGCAGACACGACTTTTACGATCATAGCAATTCCACCTAAATGTTTATAGAACTCCCTCTGATAAAAACATGTCCATTAAAATAAACCGAAAAACGATAAGAAGAATTAACGAAACCGTCTCTTTGCTTTTTTCTCTTTTTTCAAAAAATCACCAATATTAATCTCATTTATTAATAAAAATTCGTTATCATTCACTTTCTTTTTAAGACCAATACCTAATGGAGTACCTTGTAAGTCCATTACTAAAACTCTCCTAGATTCCGAAGAATATGTTAACCATCTATATGAATCTGGAGGTAAATTTCTACCATTAATAAAAAATGGGTAATCAGTAAGGACAATATTTTGAAAGTATTTAGCAAAAATCGTAATTGATGAAGGAAATAACTTCAAAGATCTTTCTCCAATCCATTCGGCAAAAATAATACCAATTTGTGACGGAGAGACAAAACTTGTTTTGTTAAGAGCGCCAGTAAATAGAATTAGACTATGTTTTTGTTGGAAAACATGACCTTTGAATTCCTCATTCTCTAAAGTACCTTTTTCTAAACCCATAAGTTTTTCAAATAATTTTGCTTTATCATTAGAAATAATCGTTAATCTCATAATAGTAGCAACACCCTATAACTATGACTAAGTTTGGCTTTTATCGTTTATACTAGCTATCAATTTAATGGGTTTAACAATAGCGTTATCAATAACTAATAAACTATCTCCAGATATAATCCCATAGTCCTTAACGAGTTTATCGGGGGATAAAAGCTTGCCCTTCCAGGCAATTTTCGGTTTATTTAAGCCATAAGTCAGTTTAAGTCGATTGATAACGCTATCAATTTTCTCATTTTCTTCTAGAGTAATTTTAACTTTAGACAATTGATATTTTTCTCCACAGAGCGGGCAACTTGGATTTCTAGATAATTCTATTTCCGTGAAGCTATTATTTAGGCCATCAATAAATAGATAAGTAATTGTTTTACCAATGTTTAAAATTAATTTTGCAACTTCTTGAGTCATTAAACTCCCAACAATGCCCGACATAGTTGCTAAGCCAGGAATAGGGGCTTCTGGCAACTTAAATTTAAGTTTCTCTTTCCTAGTTTCTCCGGGAGGAGTACATACTTGACTTAATTTTGATGAAGGAACTAGTGGTTGACATTCAAAACAAGCGGTTTCAAAAGGAATAATTACTTGAACCTGCCCAAGAAAACCATACATTCCGCCACTAACTAAAGGTTTTCTTAATTGTACTGCTAGAGAATTAGCCCATCTACGGGCTTCAAAACTATCAAGAGCGCCAACAAAAACATCAACTTTTCGATATACACTCATTGGTACTTCTTCGATAGAAGTTTGAAAAACATCAATCATTACATTTTTGTTTATTTCTTTTATTCTCTCTGCGGCAACTTCTGCTTTATTACGTCCTACATCTTTTTCTCTATATAGTAATTGCCTATTCAGATTAGAAACTTCGACAGTGTCAAAATCTATAAGTACTAAACGACCAACACCCATCATTGCTAATTCTGCTGCAACAAAAGTTCCTAAAGCGCCTACCCCCCATATACAAACGGTAGCATTAGAAATTTTTTCCTGATCCCAGCCCTTAACTCTTAGTTGTCGGTCGTATCTTTCCTCCATTTCACGGTCATTCCCTAAATTCACTTAAATCACGCTAACAGCAGTTTCAAACCAGAAAAAGAAAAAAAATTAATTAAAGTTTTTCAGAAAATACTAAAGCCTTACAATACATTAAAAAACATATGTTTTTAAATTTAAACAGTCTTGTAGGGTGCTGTCCAGTCTGTTGTGGTGGAACCTGTAAATTCGAGAGATTTTGAAAATATCAAACTAGCAACTAAATTAACAACATAATCTACTCTGATTGTACCATCAGTAACTGCTAAGACAGGAATAGATTCTGTAACATTAATTTCTAATATTTTTGATATAGTTTGTTTTGGTGGGACATCACCAAATACATTATCACCATTACCAACGTTTAACCAATCACTAGTCCCTTCCGCTTGGAAATAAAGTTCTAAATGAATAACAATGTCTTTCAAAGAGATTTGCCCACCGTTGTCAATTGTAAGATTAAACGTTACTACTACACTCCCAGAATAGGTTGGTTGAAGATTAACTATGTTTTTGTCAATGTGACTTGTAGTGTTTATATCACTAACATCAGCTGATATTTTTTGAGCAGATGTAATCAGTACTGCAGCAAAAACTCCGACTAATAATATCAGTATGAGAAATACTCCAAGTATGAGTAACTTAACTCTCATAATGATAAGTTAAATAGGTATTAGGTTTTATTTTTTTTGAGTAAAAAATTCACATAATCATTAACTTAATTGTTAAAAGATAGATACGTTTTAGAAAAAGAATTTTTAATCAAATTTGATCTAAAAAATGTTTTATAACTGGCATATGAATGATTTCTTTTAGATCCTCGTCTTGTAAAGCAATTTTAATCAAGGACGAGTCTAATCGAAAAGC
>JAMOVR010000080.1 GCA_027061945.1 Candidatus Heimdallarchaeota archaeon | reverse complement strand
TTTTGAGAAAATGGATAGGAAAATAAAATATACTCCAAACCAGAATTCCTTAACTTACAAGGAAATATTTTGGGGATGAGCCTTCTCTAAGAGGCGAAAAAACCATAAAAAGCAAATAGTTGCTCAATTATACTGTGCATATGTTTTTGTCCATAATCTATAAACAGGCTCTAGTTCGGGCCTTAATTTTTCTTCTAATTCCTTGCCTCCATCTAGTATTTTTTCTGGTGTTAGCTCTATTTCATGTTTTTTGAGAATTGACAAGAACAAAGATTTGAATTCGATATGTAGCTGTTTATGTAATTCTATGGGGACATCTTTTTTTGTTATGAATACATGAATGTTATTGTTCGAATCCAACGACATCGTAGTTAATAGGTTCCCAAAAGTTGCTTCTCCAACTATGTCGCCTGTGGTTTCCATGCTAAACGTATTAATTGCGGCGATTAGTCCTGAGAAAAGAACTGAATTTATTTTAACACCTTGAAATTCTTTTATGTTAGGGAATAAAAATAAAGGAACCCCGCCTCGATTAATAACTAGGTAAACGAACACAAGTAAAAATTAACAAAAAGGGAATTTGTTTTTTTCGGTGAATAAATACAAAATTAGCGGAAGAAACGGAAAAATTTTCTTCTTTTCTTTGGTTTTTCGTCAAATTTCTGTAATAACCGCATAGATAAATGATTCCCGACATCTGCGACTCTGTGTGGATAATATTCTTTATAAATGTCAAGTATAGCATTTACTAAGCGAGGCAAATCTTTTTCAGTTAGATCCTCGGGTTTAACACCAATATTTTGACAAGCCAATTCGACAGTATAATAAGCAGACATGGATACTTTTTCTTCTAGTGCTTCAACCACTCTGTAGAATACTTGTTTTCTTAACTTCGTAGATTTTTCACTCATTTTTGCCACCTCAACTCCCCAGTACTATTCTTATTTTATTATTGCCCCTCCTTGTAAGAAATTGCATATACACAGTCATATTTATCGAGTAGTTTATTTAACAGTTCTTGATCCATGTGTATTGCCTCGACATCGCCTTTGTTAACAGTCCTTTTCCCAGTTCCCTTATCGCATCCTAAATGAATGTAGTTGAGATCATATTGGCCACCGACTTTGATTGAAGAGATCATCATTTGTCTTAGTTGTTGCATAATATAACAACCGATATCTATGAAATTAGATTCTTCTCCTTCTCTTAATTGGTGGCCTTGCATAACAGTAGTTACTTTTGCATCGTCTCCGCCAGCCTCGCTCATTTCTTTCATTAAGTCTTTCATAGTACATTGCTTAACACATACAACGTTTCTTCCAGCACCTTCCACGTTAGTATCGATTTCACGGTCTATTACATTAAGAGGAGTAGAATGAGTACTTAATGCTTCTAGGAATTCGTCAATATTTTGGTAATCAACATGGCCATGTTGTTCCACTATCTCATGACCAATTTTCATTATTTCTTGCATTATTACATTGAAGGGCTTTCCTTCTTCTAACAGTTTTCTAACAACGGTTACGTCAATACGTTTCTCTACTTCCACACGGATCACCCTCGGATTTTTTCACAGGTTTATAGCCACCATCGATCAATAATGTATACATATAGCCGTTATTATAAAGATTTTTCCGGTCAAAGTCTCCGTTTTTTGTCGAAATCACGATTTTCGAAGGAACCCGTCTCGAGGTAATATTAATTAGATGGTTATAAAAAAAATTATGGTAAATATTACCCATGTTTTTGCCGGTACAGCGAAATATGAGGTTTTTGCACATATTATATAGAAAATTGCTCACTAATGTTTTCTGAAATAATAAAAATAATTTATAGATTTGTCAAAGAAAAGTGATTAATGAGTAATGAAGCACCAGATATACTGGTTATCGGAGCTGGTCCGGGAGGATATCCGGCAGCCATCCGAGCAGCCCAATTGGGATTAAAAGTAGTTGTTGTGGATAAAGGCACGGTAGGCGGTGAATGTTTAAACTGGGGATGTATTCCTTCAAAAGCATTAATTTCTGCAGCAAATTATTACTATAAGGTCTCTAGTGAAATTCAGAAAATGGGTATTCACGTAAAAGAAGTAAACATAAATTTTAAGGAAACACAAGAATGGAAAAATGGCATAATAAAACAGTTAGTTGATGGAATAAAGCAACTCTTTAAGTTAAACAAAATAAAGTTGATAATCGGAAACGCAGAATTGATAGATAAAAAAACAGTCAAAATACAAACTGAAGAAGGAGAAAAAATATTTACCCCAAAAAATATCATAATTGCTACTGGTGCAGGATTTATTTCTCTTCCAGAATTCCAAATTGACGAAGAAAAAATTTTGAGCGCAAAAGGGATATTATCTTTGACAAAAATACCGGATCGATTATTAATAATCGGAGCGGGAGTAATAGGTGTTGAGTTAGGAACCGTATTTGCTAAATTAGGAACAAAAGTCATATTCGTAGAGTTAATGCCTGAAATACTGCCTGGAATTGATCCTGGAGTATCTCGGTTAATAAAAAGAAAGCTAAAGCGATTGGGAGTAGAGATTTATACAGAATCAATTGCTAAGAAATGGGAGGATAAGGGAGATCACTTAGAAATAACCGTAGAATCAAAAAAGAAAGGGATTTTTGTTTTGACAGCAGATAAAATATTATTATCTGTAGGAAAACGGGCCACAACTAAGGATTTAAGTCTTGAAAATGCAGGGGTAATAACCGATGAAAAAGGATTCATAAAAGTAAATGAGAAGATGCAGACTAATGTACCTGGAATTTATGCTGTAGGGGACTGTACAGGGCTACCATTTTTAGCTCATAAAGCAACTAAACAAGGGATTATCGCTGCTGAGGTAATTGCAGGTCTAGAATCTAAATATGATTATAAAGCGATTCCATCAGCAATATTTACCGACCCTGAAGTGGGAGTAATAGGAATATCTGAAAAACAAGCAAAAGAAGAAGGAAGAGAAATAATCATTGGGAAAGTACCATTAGGAATTTCTGGTAAAGCATTATCAGAATTAGAGACATTAGGCTATGTTAAAGTGATCGCAGATAAAAGTTCAGATGAGATTTTAGGTATAGAGATCGTAGGACCACACGCATCTGACATAGTAAGTGAAGCAAGTTTAGCGATTGAGAACGGGATTTCTGTAGAAAAACTTGGTCATACAATTCATCCACACCCCACAATTGGAGAACTATTAATGGAAGCCGCAGAAGCTGCCTTAAAAAAAGCCATACATGTTTCACGGTAAATACTATAAAATATAGATAGAAGATCTTTTTATAACCAGAAATTATTATTGACATGCTCTTTTTTATCTTAAGTTAACAAAAAGAGCAAAAATACGAGATTATTAATAAAAAATTATTTTTTCTTTTTTTTGTATTTTATGCAATGTATTTGTCTCCCTTCTCATTTTATTTCTAAACTCAAATTCCTAAAATCAATAATATTTGGCTAAGAGTTAAAAAAAATAATAACATGGTTTATTTTTTGAGTTAAGAACAACTCTAAAATGACCCCTATGGGCATTAAAACTTAAACACGTTAAAATAATAAAGAAGCCAACCAATTACACCAATACCAATTATTGCAATTAAAGTTTGTATCCATTTATTAGACAATAAGTTCTTTAACACATACCACATTAAGTGGTCATTTTCTAACATTCTACGCTTTAGATATGCAGTTCCATCTTCCCAGTCCATAGCAAAAGGTACGTATTTACGTACAATATAGCCTTCTTGTTGTATTTCTTTAACAATCTTGTCTCGTGGCACTCCTAATAACATTTGAAATTCAAATCTTTCATTATGTGGTTTTCCCTTTGGCGGCGTCTTTTTAAGATATGCAAGCATTTCTCGTATCGTCTTTTCGTTATGTGTCCCAAATTCAATATAAATATCTCTTTCTAATAATTGTTTTGCGTATTCAAGCATTTTCTGATGCATTATTTTTTTATCTTGATATGCTATTTCTGGTGGTTCTTTATATATCCCAATAACAAGACGTACCCTAGAGTGATCTGGAAACTCTTTTACATCCTTTTCTGTTCTAAAAAGCATTGTCTGCAATACGGTACCTAATGTAGGGTGCTTGGGTAGTAATTCACGATATATTTCTAAAGTTACATCCGTGAAATTACTGTCTTCCATGTCAATTGTAATAGGGATGCCATATTTATCAGCATGATTCAAAATTTCTTCTAAATTCTGGACACAATATTCTTTTGATTCATGTATACCTAATGATGATAATTTTAATGATACTGTCGCAAATTTCTGGGCGTTTTCTTTATTAATCAAATCTAAAAGTTGTTTATAATACCTAACGTTTCTTTCTACCAATTCTCTGGAGTATACGGCCTCACCCAACAAGTCTAACGTGGTATATACGCCCTCTTCTTCGTATATTTTTCGTGCTGTTTTCAGTCCGGCCTCCATTCCAAGCCCCGCCACATAGGGCCGTGCAAATAATCTAACAATTGGGCCGGGCAGGATATTAACAAAGAATTCTTTGATTTTGCCTGCCATAAGAACACCTTCTTTATTATCAACTTAATGATTAAAATGTTCTATCTATGAGCGTTACTACTTATCACTGACAAAATGTGGAACGATGTAATGTTTAACCAAGCAAGTACTGACTTTTATTCAATAAATTATCAATAATTACGGAGTTCTTCAATGATCTATATTAACTATGTTTCCAATAATATAAAGGGATTAAAAATGTCAGAAACAATTAAAGTAGGTATTATCGGAACAGGTTTCGGACAAAAAGTCCAAATACCGGGTTTCTTGAATGTTGATGAATATGAGCTTGTTGCAGTAGCCGGGCAGAACTATGCAAAAACAATACAAGTAAGTGAAAAATTTGGCATTCCTAAGGCTTATAAGTCTTGGAGTGAATTAATTAATGATCCTACTATAGATCTTGTAAGCATCGTTACTCCGGTATACTATCATTATGAAATGGTTATGGAAACAATTGCTACTGGTAAAGACGTATTATGTGAAAAACCAATGGCAATAGATGAACAACAGGCATATGAAATGTGGGACTTTTTGGAAAAAGAAGATCGTGTAGGAATGATTAACCACGAATTCCGCCAGTTACCAGAATGGCGATTTTTCAGAGACTTTGTAGCTGAAGGAAATTTAGGAGAAGAGTTCGAAGTAAACATTGTTTATTCTACATATACTCGTCTCCCGTTCACGGGTCGTTTATGGAATTGGTGGAGTAGTTCTCTTATGGGAGGCGGTATTTGGGGTGCATTAGGCAGTCATTTCATTGACTTTATTAGATGGGTATTTGGTGAATTCCAGGGTATCACTGGTAGGTTAGTAACTAAAGTTCATTCCCGTCCAGATCCAATTACACATCAGCCTCGCCCAGTAACTAGCGATGATACTTTCCATGCAGTCTTCCAATTAACCTCTGGTGTTGAAGGGACAATTAATGGTAGTGTAGTAAGGCATGGTAAAGGTGGGACTATTATAGAAGCATATGGTTCTGAAGCTTCAATAAAAATAGATTGGGATCGAACAGTATGGACTGCAAAAAAAGATCAACCATGGCAAAAAATAAAAATCCCTGACAAATATGCCTTAAGACCAATTAAAGAAGGAGAAAACTACTTACAACCGGCATTTGAAGTATTAATATCTCAGTTAAGAGAAGGAATAAAGAAAAGAATAAGTCCTTCACCATCTTTTGAAGATGGTTATGAAGTACAAAAAGTACTTGATGCTCTTAGGTACTCACATGAAACGGGGCAATGGGTAGTAATAAATTAAAATAATTAAGATTATTCTTCTCCATTTGTTTTATTTTTTAACTGCATTTGCGTGAAGCCCTTTTCCTTCTGGTCTGGCTGGAAAGGTGAGGTAGAAGGAGAATGAATGCTGATTATCATTCGTTTTTATAAATAGTTCGTCGTATCTTTCATGCATAGTTAGTTAATTCAAGGCTTTAAGAAATATGAAATACCAATACGAACTAGACAAAGACACTAATTTTGTTCAAGGCAATCCCTAAACTAAATATTCCCTTATACATCAACACATTGAAAACAATAGCTTCCCATTAATCCTAGAAAAATCCCCAAAAATAAATAATCTCGTCAACTTATGGACTGAACTGGGCAAGTAACAATGGACGTTTTGAAAAACTATATTGAAAGTCAAGGTTAAAGCAATAAACATAAAGCAAAAATAAGACAGAAAAGTAGAGAAGGAAAATGATGAGAACCTAAATTTCAAGCTGTGCCTAAATCCAAGCAAGGAACTTGGGGAGAAATTAAATTATAGGAAAGCTTGAAAATAGCCCGTTGGAGGTATAACAGCTACTTGAAGAGATAGACAAGACGAAGAAAGTATGGAGGACAACACAGAGAGGCATGCAGACATAATGTTGATAGTGAGGATGAAAAAAGAAAATCCAGAGCGAATAATAATGGTCTATTTAACGGTGTTGCAGATGGTTAATTACCAGTTATGTTATGGAGCGACATGAAATCGTTGTCAAGTCTGAAGAAGAACAGAAAGAAAATAGGAACGTAAGGTATAAAAAAAGGTGATGATGATACAAGTTGTTGAAGAAAGAAACAACTTGCGAAAGCAAGGAATTGTTTGCACATTATTAAAGTCTTATTGTCGTATTGTTTGTTACCTTTGGTGTTCCTCCAATATTTATTTTAAAAATAAGAACGTGCGGTGAAAAAAACATTGAATAAAACAACACAAGAAAAAGACTTAACCACCTTAAAAAATAAGGGGAAAAAAATAGTTAAATTTCTAAAAACAGAATTTCCCAATGCAAAGTGTGGTCTTAATTTTAAATCTCCTTTTGAATTATTAGTCTCTACTATTTTAAGCGCACAAAGTACTGATAAAAGAGTAAACATGATTACTCCTATTCTTTTTGAAAAATTTCCCACTCCTGAAAAAATGGCTCAAGCAAGGATAGAAGAGATTGAAGAAATTATCCGTTCTATCGGGCTTTTTAGAAGTAAGGCAAGAAATATTCATCAACTAAGCAAGATTTTAGTAGATAAATATGATGGAAAAGTTCCCTCTACTTTCGAAGAATTGATTAAGTTACCGGGTGTAGGAAGAAAGACTGCAAACGTGGTATTGGGCGAGCTATTTAGTATGCCTCGTGGAATAGTTGTAGATACTCATATGAAAAGGATTTCAAAAAGGCTCGGACTTACTACACAGAATAATCCTGCGAAAATAGAAAAAGAGCTTAATGAAATAATTCCTAAGAATGACTGGGTCTGGTTTTCTCATGCAATAATTTCTTTTGGGAGAAAAACTTGTACTGCAATTAATCCCAAATGTGAAAGTTGCATTTTAAAAGATGAATGTGTTTATTATAAAAAAAAGAAAAAGAAGAGAAGTAAAAAAATCTAAAAAATAATCTTATATCATTTATCTAATTTAACTAGATTTATACTTCTAATTTTAATTGTTCGTATTGCTCGAAATCAATGTTTGCGAAGATTTTAGACACCATATCAAATATTTCATCATAATAAAGATTTAATGCTTGTGGATCAATATCATCAGGTATTCCAATATGATCGTCTATCCTTTTAAGTAGGTATCTCAAAGCGTTTTGATATGTGTCACTTTTTTCTTCAAGAATAATCAATGCACTCATCGTTTTTCTTTTAGCGATTACTATATTCCACAAACCAAGCTCAAAGCTTGTTATCACTTCTTCACCTTCAAGTTTTTTCTCGCTTTCTGGTACAATGTTTTGTAAGATATCTAGTAATGCACGAATTCCACCTTTGATTAGAAGTTCGATATGCTCTAGTTCTCTATCTTTCACGTTTTTGTTTATTAATTCTAAGATTGGTGTTTCTTCTTCCATTTTTTCGTTTTTAACAGAAATACCAATAAATACAGGTGCTTCACCAGCTCGGAATAGCAACATTGGTCTACGAATAAGTAATGGAAGAATAAATGGCCCAATGAATAGGAAGAAGATAAATCTTGTTTCTTTTGGTATGGGTAAGTAATTACTAGCTACTGCACTAATCGCACCAATAATTGTGCTTAGAACACCGAGCATGAACAAGATTACGTAAACTTTGTTTCTTTCTTCGTAAATACCTTTTCTCCAGAGATATTTAATTACTAAGGAGAAATCAAGTAGGGCTGCAAAAGAAACTAGCACTAAGATGTAGAAAAGCAAGTCATTAGTATAGCTCGCTTTTATTCTGCCATTATAATAATAGACTATCACTAGTGAACTGCTAAATACCGTTGGAATACCAATTCCAATCCCGATCCAGTATAGCATAGTATATTCAGGGATCCTTCCTTGTTCAGAATACCTAAGACCAGTGGCTAACAGAGTTAGGACGAACACAGTAAGTAATGTGTTGGACATAAAGATGATCCTAAGCCAAGGTTGATTGAAATGGATCATCAATAGGATTCCGAAGGTTAAACCGTAAAGGAAAGATGCGATCCAAGCGAAACCCCAGTATAATAATGCTGGAGATTTCCACATCTTATAAGCGTAAAAAGCCCCAATTGCTGATGCAAGTCCTGAGACACTTGCACTAAATACTATTATGGTCATGATTTCTGTGACTAACACTGTGGAATCAGTTCGATTTTCAATTAATAATTTTTCTGGCTACTTTCTTCTGTATACTTTTTTATAAACATGAAATATTCATCATTTTATGAGCATAATTATCGTAAAAATTAGATATTTGTGAGAAATAAACCGGAAAAAATTGAAAAAATCTAGAAAAATATGGCTGAAGTGACGAAAAAACAAGATAAAAACGATCAATTCTTGGTTATTTTTATGAAATAAAGGCCGATTTCTTAAAATATTTAAAAAACAAACATTAAATCGGAGAAAAAACGGGAAAAACTAAGAATAAGAAAAGAAAAGGAGGTGGTAGGGATGAAAAGAAAGAAAATAGGAATAATGTTTGAAGTACAAGCAAATGCGGGTTCATTTGGAACACTTGTATATACCACCCGCTAAAAACACTTCTTTTTTTATTAATAAAAGAGCAGAAACTATATCAGTTATGTTTGAAATAGATTAGTGAAATAGAATAAATATATGTCATTCTCGTGATTATAATGACGATAGCCTATGTATTAATAAATACCGAAAAAGGAAAAGAAGCAGAAGTTTTAAAGCAAATTAGGGGGATAGAGAACATTAAAGAAGCACATACGGTGTACGGAGTATATGACTTAATAGTAAAAGTAGAGGCTAATTCTATGAGAGAATTAAAAAAAGTATTAAATGAAATCCGAAAAATCGATAATGTTCGCGCGACAATGACAACAGTATGTGCGGAAAGCGAAAAACAAGAGAAGAAAGAGGACAGCATGTAGAAACTCAATTTTTTAATTAATTAAGGGTCGACTGTAAATAATAACATCTATATTGGTGAATGACCCAATTAAGATTAATGCCAGACATAATTGAATGGATGGATGAATCCGGAACACAAATTGTTTGGAGACATCCTAAGGACCGCATGACTTGGGGAGATTATTTAACCGTTAGACAGAATCAAGTAGCTGTTTTTATGAAAGATGGAAAAGCATATGATGTTTTTATGCCTGGAAGTTATGTCATAAAGACTAACAACATACCATTACTTACAACTGTTCTTTCAAGGATTGCTGGTTATGAAAAAGACCCTTTCCATGCAGAAGTAATTTTTATTTCTACTGCAGACTTCAAAGGAAAATTTGGAGGACGCTCTCAGACAAAAGAATTAGCACCTCTGCAGTTCCATGGGGATTATATATTTAGAGTAAAAGATTATCAAAAATTTGCTTATGAAATAGCCGGCAATCGCAGGATATTTAGTCAAGAAGCCTTTGATGAGTTCTTTCGTTCATTTTTTGTACAAAAGATCAGCCAGGCATTATCAAACTATTCAATTGTAGATGTTCTTCAAAACCAAGAAAAAACATCTCAGTTAGTAAAAGAAGAAGTAGGAAGAGAACTTGCGCAGTTCGGAATTGAATTAGTAACTGTAAAATTTCTTGGAATTGATACTACTCCAGAGTATAGAGACCGTTTATTCTGGATGAGAGCGGGTGTTGATCCCAATAAGATAATGACATTTTCTGGAATGAAAGATATCGCGGGAGCAATGCCTGAGGGAAGTGGCGCGGGTTTCGGTTTTGCAGCAGCAGTATTTCCAGATTTATTAAAACAAGCCGACGAAGTAAAAGAAAAAGGAACTACGGAAGAGGAAGTGCTAATAAAATGCAATCAATGTGGGGGATATTTTTCTCCAGCAGCGAAATTCTGTCCACACTGTGGAGATCCTACTGATGATGAATTAAAAGGAAGAAAGAAGTTCTGTCCGAATTGTGGTGCAGAAATTGATGTGGGTGCTAGATTTTGCCCCGCATGTGGATACCGACTTACAAAGTAGGCTCTAAAGAAACAAAAGAGCTCTTAAAAGGGCTATTCATAGCAATAACGTCTAAAACCTATGATAGAGAGCACTTTATCTTTTCAATTGAAATATAATATTATAATGAAAGGTAAATACAATTATTTGCCGCCAGAAACGAGGAGAAAAAGTCCTAAAAAAAATATTAGATTACCTTAAAATAATGAATAATATATTATATTATACGGATTTTAATGACTGGTGAACAATGCTCAATACCAAATTGTTACGCACCTGTAGAAGGATATTGTCAAATATGTAAAAAGGGGTTCTGTAACGCACATTTAATCACTGAAAATATTCAAACTTCTGATGGAAGACTCCAATATGTTACTGTATGCCCAGATTGTTATAATTACGTTAAGGCGGGCAAATACAAGGGATTAGAAGATAACCTTCAAGTATGGAAAATAATGCTTTTAGGTCTCGTACTAGTAGCAGGAATCTTTTTTGGTTTCGGCTTGATATTTTTATCCGTTATTTAGAAAATTGGTAGTTGGTTTATCAAGCAGAATTATTCTTGTCTAAAAACGAAATCACTGTTAACATAACAAAAAGGGGAAAATTTTTTTACTCCATTTTTTCTTTGAAAGACGTTTTCATAGCCTTAATAAACGTTTGTATGGATAATACTGAGCCAGAGATTATTCCAGCTAACTTGACTATGGATAAAGAAAGGGCACCTGGGAGATCTAATAAAAAAGGGGAAGCACCGATCATCATAAAGACGACAGACATTGTTATTACTGACAGCCAATAAGTACTGCCACGGGGGGCATCAGTATAAAGAGTTAGCCCTGAAGATGCATCTATTATCGCTTTGTATGTCTTTTTCGAGTGACCTATTTTCCACTTTATGAACCACATAGGGACATGGATAAGCTGAATTTGAGTGACTTCATAGTGTGGAATAGTCTCCTCAATTTTTTGCAGTTCTTCTCTTAGGAGTTGTAAGTGCTTTTGTCGTATTTTATCTAACCCAATTTCTCGAGCTTTATCAAAACCAAATTTTGGTTCCATTACTACTCCGCCATGACTCTTAATTTCTCCGAGAGAGAAGAAACGTCTCCCCCGTGTTGCGAATTTATAGCTCATTAATACTTCATTTTGAATATTTCCCGCATAAACAATAGTTACTAAATGGTCATCAAATTCCCCTGCTTCTGGTTTCAAATAGAAAGATATGTTTCTATAAGCACCTTCATAAGGACCATAATATCTTGCCTGTCGTCCTAAGCCACGCCATTTGAGATTTCCATGTACTTGAAGCACATAATAAGGGATGTATACTAGTTTCGCCTCAACAATTTGTAACCTTTCTCTTATGTTCTCCGGAACACCAGGAACTTTTAGTAAATCTCCAACTAGAAGTGTGCGAATTATGCCCCTGTCAGCAGTTATTTTTAACATATAATGCTCTTCTTCAGTCT
Organism: Candidatus Heimdallarchaeota archaeon; assembly: GCA_027061945.1. Lineage (GTDB taxonomy): Archaea > Asgardarchaeota > Heimdallarchaeia > Heimdallarchaeales > JAJRWK01 > JAJRWK01. Next base: position 42,271 of record JAMOVR010000080.1, on the reverse strand, counting down.
TGATCTTTCTTAACTGAACCATTGTGTTGCAGTAAACACATAATGCTACGGGATCGCCTTCTCTATAATCTAATGGAGCTCCGCAATTAGGGCATGTAGTATGCAGTAACTTTTCTTCTTTACTCATTATTATCTCCTCCTTGAGTTTTTCGAAGTAGGGAAAAGAGCGGTTTCTTCAATTTCTCTTTTGTTCTTGATTCTGTTGACCAAGCAGTGGCATTTGCTTTCATTCCTAATAAGAGAAGAAACCCCGCAAAAACACCATAAACAAAACCCCAAAAGCCAAATTGTTCTTCAGCTAGTTGATTGTATAAAGGAAATGAGAGAACAAATATGCCAAGCAAACTAAATACCGCCCCCATTTCAGCAATTAAACGGAACCTAGTTGTTATAGGGATCTCAGCAGCTAAAATTTGTCCATTATATCCATCCATTACTACGCGGTATGTTTCTCTTCCATGAACATATTCTACATAGACAATAGGATAGTGAAGAAAATCCATTCCTTTAACCGTTATCTTTGTTCGACAGTCAAATAATTCAGTAGTATCTGCTCTTGCTTTAGCTCTGTGTTCATCTTGGATACTGGTCTCAATTATTTCTTTGGCTTCAGACTGCTTGATTTCTCCAGATAAAAAACTAATTTCTTCGGGACGGTCTTTTAGTTTTTCAACGTTAAAATCTTCATAAACACCATATTTGACTACTTTTTTGACTGCCTCGTTAATCTCTTTAATTCCAAAAATAGTGGCACCCATGCGGCATAACAACGGATCATTTCGTTCTTCTCTAATTATTTTGTCCACTGGTTCATATACCGTGATCGTCCGAGTAGTTCTCTGTTCCTTACCTCCCGAAGAAAAAGTACCTCCCGTTTCTTCTCGGGTAGTTTGTCTATAACCAACATAATGAGTTTCTACACTAGAAGCCATAACCCAAAAAGGGACTAGAATTTTTTCTACTTTTATGGCTTGCACAGTCCCAGTTCCTCTAAACCGTGTTTTTTTACGTATCCACTCAAATATTTTTTTCTCCGCTTCCGCTTTAGAATAAGAAGGTGGGACAATTTTATGATCCTTTATTTCCTGTTGTGCTCTTGTAAAAGCACTACCACAATAAGGACAAATAACAACAACGTCCTCAGGATTTAAATCCACTGCAGCCCCACAATTCGGACACGAAATTTTTGTGGACTGAGCCGATAAATTACTCATTACCAAGAATAAGAAAAAACCTAATATTAAACGTAATGAAATAAATTTTATAAAATATTTATTTTATTTCTGGGAGGAAAAAAGAAGACTAAAAGTAATGGGTTTTAAACCCAGTTTAGGAACATTCCCTTCTTCGAACTGGATACGATAGAGGATACGGATATTTTTTATTGCGATTATTGATAGGACTTGTGTACATGACTGAGAAAGTCCATATGGCAGTGCTTTTAGAGAGCACCCCTAAACTACTCCTAATTAGGTCATTCCTACAATAAAAAAATTGTTTCTTGAACAAGCTTTCTCTAAGAAGCAGGAAGCACTTCGAAAAAGCGGGGGGTAGTTCACACAGTTTGAATTGTAATTAGCGCATAGATCACTTGAATTAAAGAAAGAGTTAAGTATGTTAAATGCCATGCAGAGTTTGGTGACACGGCAAGTGAGGGATAGCGTTCTACGAGCCCAACGAATTTGACCAGCAAAATTTTTTGACTAATATAGACAGCCGTGTCTATGTCTATACGTTTTGTAAAAATAACAATTTCTTCTCATCATTAGTGTTAGTTGTGGTTTTTACACCAAAAAAAGATTACAGAGGTATTACAAATGACTAAAGAAAATGAATTTATAGACTATTTGCAAGAACTCGGTCAGAAATGGCAAAAAAAGTGGGAAAAAGCAAAAATTTATGAGTCCGATCCTGACCCGAAAAGAGAAAAGTTCTTTGTCACATTTCCATATCCATACGTTAACGGGTCAGTTCATTTAGGACACGGATATACTGTCTCAAAAATGGATTTTATTGCTCGTTTTAAGAGAATGCAGGGTTATAATGTGCTTTTCCCTCAGGGCTTTCATGCTACAGGAGAACCAATTGTTGGGCAGGCAAAAAGGCTGAAAAAAGGCGATGAAAAAGTAATTAAAGCATTAAAGAAATTTGGTGTCAAAGACGAAGACATTCCCAAGTTTTATGATCCCGTGTATATGGCAAAATATTTCATCAATCTCATGCGTAAAGACTTGAAGTCCATAGGGCTTGCTATTGACTGGAGACGTGAATTTGTTACTACTGACATGACACCTACATACTCTAAATTTATCACATGGCAGTATTTAAGACTACGAGAAAAAGGATACATTACCCAAGGCACTCATCCAGTAATATGGTGCCCATCTTGTAAATCACCTACTGGTGATCACGACCGATTAGAAGGAGAAGGAGTGTCAATTAGCGAATGGCATACTCTAATATTTGGTCCTGATGAGAGCGGGTATTACTATCCATGTGCCACCTTAAGACCTGAAACGGTCTTAGGAGTTACTAACGTATTTGTACATCCAAACATAGAATACGTAATTGTTGAATGGAAAGGGAAAGACTTGTTGTTGACCCAGGAGGCCATTAAAAAATTAAAAGACCAATTATTCGAGTTTAAAGAAAAGGGTAAGATTAAAGGAAAAGAATTAATTGGTAGAAAAGTTCGCGCCCCACTGGTAGAAACAGAAGTTCCGGTGCTCCCAGGTACTTTTGTCAAGGCAGATTATGGCACTGGAGTAGTAATGAGTGTTCCTGGTCATGCACCTTTTGACTGGGCAGCATTAAAATACTTGAGGGAACACGCAGATGAATTTGATAATCCTGATTTAATACGCAAGTTAGTAGATAGCATTAAACCAGTGGCGCTGATAGATACAAAGGGCCTCCCAGAAATGCCCGGAGTAACAATGGTAGACAAAGAAGGAGTGACTTTAGAAGATAACGAGGCTTTGGAAAAATTAACCAAAGAGATTTACAAAAAAGAACTACATCAAGGGAGAGTCAAAAAAGGGCTACCATTTGTGGGAGGAAAACCTGTAAAAGATGCCCGTGAAGAGATTGCCCGTCTGGCAGAAGAGCAAGCAAAGGGCTTTGTTATGTACGAGCCGGAGGACAGAGTGGTATGTCGTTGCGGAACTCAATGTCACGTGAAGATTTTAGAGAATCAATGGTTCTTACGTTATTCTGACGAAGAATGGAAACAAAAAGTTCGAGAACACTTAAAGAAGATGAGGTTTTACCCAGAAACCATACGAAAACTTTTCGAGGACACAATTGAATGGTTACAAGACAAAGCATGTGCGCGTAAAACCGGTTTAGGCACTAAACTTCCATGGGATCCGGAGTGGATTGTTGAAACACTATCAGACAGCACGATCTATATGGCGTACTATACTTTACACAAGTATGTTAAACAAGGGATTTTGAAAGAAGAACACTGCACACCTGAATTCTTTGATTATGTGTTTTGGAGTAAGGGAGACTTAGATTCTCTTTCTAAGCAGATTGGTCTTTCAAAAGAAAAGATCCAAGAAATGCATGACGAATTTCATTACTGGTACCCAGTAGATATGAGGGGCTCCGGTAGAGACTTAGTTCAGAACCATCTAACATTCTTCTTGTTTCATCATGTAGCGTTATTCCCCGATAAAAGCCCAAGAGCAATTGAAGTAAATGGACAAATGACACATGAAGGACAAAAAATGAGTAAGTCAAAAGGTATTTTCACACCATTATCAGAAGCAGTAGCTTTGTTCTCTCCAGATCTTGTTCGTGTCGGTCTTTTGGGTGCTGGTCAAGGCTTAGATGATGCCAATTTCAGAGAAAAAGACTTGCAAGCCCATAATTCAAGACTGCAAAAAGTAAAGAGTCTTGTTGAGAACATCAATTCTTTTGACAAAGAAGAAACAGAAATGGACAAATGGATGCGGTCAAGACTTCAAAAGATTATTATGAGAGCCAGAGAGGCAGGAGAAAACATTGAAACACGGTCATATGTCCAGGCAATATTGTATGACTTACTTAATGACTTAAGATGGTATGAGAGAAGAAGAGGAGCCTTAGGACCTGCTACTGTCGACGTAACAAAGGCATTAGTATTATTATTAACGCCCATTACTCCTCATTTCACTGAAGAAATGTGGAGAAAATTAGGTCATGATTCTTTCGTAGTTAACGAAAAATTCCCAGAACCAAACCAAGAATTAATTGATGAAGAAGTCGAAACAAATGAAAAGTTTGCTGTACAACTCTACGAGGATGTGTTAAAAATTGCTAAAGTACTAGCAGGAAAAGAAACTGGGAACAAGATGATTATTACTCTAGCTCCAAACTGGATGTATGAAGTAGCCGAGATCGTCAAAAAAGACAAGAAAAAAGCGATTTCTAAGGTAGCTAAAGACCCAAGATTTAAAGACTTCACAAAAGATGCGGTAAAAGTAGCACAAACAATCACTAAGCAATTAAATTCAGGGACAATTATCCTGTCAAAAGATAAAGAATTAGAAACGATTAAGAGTCTTTCAAGGCTCTTAGAAGAGACCATTGAGAAAAAAGTGATCATAGAAGAATTCGAAAACGCTACTTCACCTAAAGCTAATGTAGCCATTCCCGGAAAGCCTGCGGTAGCATTTGCTTAAAGCCCCTAAAAAAGTAATAGTCCTTATTTTGTTTTCTTTTTATTTTTTCCTCAGAGATTATATTATATCTTGCCCTGAAAATTAATTTATTCAACCCATTCTTCATCGTTTGCTAGGGCATGTAAAGTTAATTTTGCCGGAACACGATTTTCTAATTGGCAATATTCACATTTTGCATGTAAAATCGAAATGACGTGTATTGAGTCAAATATTCTTTGGAGATGCTGGCTTATTTCATCTGCGATCCTCTGGTTAACCCACAAACTAGTCTCTATTTTTTCTGTGAACCCTGCTTTTTCAGAGTCCGGTACACGCCGGATCCTAGGTTCATGTCCTTTCATAGCTACGATCAATGCATTCATGCATTGGATTGCTTCATTTAAGACCTTTGAGAGGGTAGGGTCTTTAGGCAGGGAGAGAGAAAGTAGTCTTTCTTGAATATCCTCGAGAATCTTCAAGTCCTCATTAGACACCATAATAATTCCTATTTAATTTGTGATTTATGCTACATAAACTTATATTCTTGTAGGGAGTCAGACGAAAATTACCAGCAATTAAAAAGAATATTTGAGACTGTTAACTTCAAAAACAAAAATTACAAAAATAAAAACGGTGAAAACAATGGTTGCGAAAGATCCCATAAAAATTGGTGTTATTGGACCAATTCTTACTTCTAGTGGTTCTTCAACACATACAAAGAACATTGTCAATGGTCTAGCAGAAATACCCGAATGGGAAATAGTATTAATTACCTATATGGAGCCAAACGCCGTTTTTAGTAAAGTAAAAGCTCCAGCAATTATCACTAATAATGACCCAGAACAAAAAAAAGAAAGAACTTTAAGAATTCCAAATAAGGAAAAAGAAAGCAAAGAGATATTAGAGTTACCCGTAAGAACATATGTTTTTGAAGACGTTGTTATGCCTTCAAATATTTCCCATTTTTACATATTTATTAGCAACGTGATTAAGCATGAAAAAATAAGGGTATTACATCCTCAAACAAAGCCTTTTGTGCTCTTTTCATCTGCAATGGCCAGTGCCCTTGTCTGGAAAAATAAAATTAAACCTCCAATAATAGTTACTACTTGGCATTCTAATTTTGGGTGGATTAAAGATGCAAAGTATCATCTTGCCCTTTCTCTAAAAGGTAGCCCCTATGCAGATGGTTTTATCCCTGTCTCTCAAAATGTAAAAAATGACATTATTAAATATTTGAACCCTAGTAGAGAAAAGATATTAGATATTATCCCCCCAGGCGGAATAAACCTAGAAAAAATACAAAAACCAAGAAAACCACTCTTAGAAAAACTTATACAACAATTTTCTCTTTCTCAGCAATATATCGTGTTCTTAGGAAGAATGCTTTATAACAAAGGAGTAGATGTGTTACTAGAAGCTTATAAAAAAGTAATAGAAACAGGGATAAATGTTGACTTAGTAATTATTGGGACCGGACCATTTAAAGAACAATTTATTTCCTTAGGAAAAGAACTCAACCTGAAAATAATGGACCGCGAAACAGGAAAAACATATAATGAAAATGGTTTCGGGAAAGTTATTTTTACAGGCTTTATAACAGACGAAGAAGTTTATGCTTTACTTCAAGGAGGAACAGTGTTCTGTCTTCCTTCAAGATGGGAAAGTTTTTCTATTTCTACATTAGAGGCGATGGCTGCTGGACTGCCAGTAGTATGTACTAATGTAGGCGGGATCCCTTTTTGGGTTGGGGACTCCGCGATCTTAGTGCCTCCAGATTCTCCAGAAAAAACTAGTGAAGCACTTATAGAACTGCTTGAAAACAAGAATAAAAGGGAAGAGTATAAGATAAAAAGTCTTGAAAAAGCAAAACAATATCATTGGAAAGAATTAGCCAAAAAGACAAGTAAACAAATACAAAAAGTTCTTTCTTTTGGGATTGATACAGAAAAAAAGGAATGGGGACATATCATAGAGGGAAAAGAAGGAATTTTATTTGACGAAAAAGAGGGAAAAATAATAATTAAAAACAAAGAGATACTTGAAAATAAAGAACTTGGCTTGCCTAAAGAAATGTTAATTACTCCTGAAGCCTTGTTTTTCCCCTCAGAAACTATTGAAAATGGGACGTATTATGTTTTAATTATTTTTTAATTATGTCGATGGGGGTGCTCTCTTCCTTCTGAAGAGGTGGAGTGGAGGAGAGCTTGGAAATAGCCCGCTGGCTATACAACCGATTCCTAAAAAAAATAAGTAAGGCGAGGGAAGAAGGAAGAAAAATAACCCAGAAAGACACCCAAGCACTAATAGTGAAGCTGAAAAAAGAAGAAAAACCCGCATTAAAAAAGGTGTATTCCAAAGCATTGCAAATGGTGAACTATCAATTATGTTATGGAGCAATGTGAAAGCATTGTCTAGCCTGAAGAAAAACGGTAAGAAAATAGGCAAGCTAAGGTATAAGAAAAAGGGAAGATACAAGTCTTTGAACTACAATCAGAGCGGTTTCTCAATAGACGTGGAAAAAAACCGCATTTCTCTCTAAAATCGGTGGCGTGAAGAAAAAAATACACAGGAAAACAAACGGAAAAGGGAAAAGACTTCCTACACAACTATCAAAATACTACGCAGATAACTACGATATGATATGATTTATGTAGAAAATTTGAACATCAATGGACTGGTGAGGAAAGGAAAGAACAAGACCCTGCACCGCCACATCCTAGACGCTTCATGGGGAGAATTCATAGGAATGCTGTCCTACAAGGCGGAAGGCACTGGGCTGGTAAGACAGTAGTGAAAGTCTCCCCACAATACACCTCGCAGACATGTGCCAGATGCGGTAGGAAAACAAAAACAAAAATAAGCCTAAAAGACAGAGTATTCAGATGTGTGTTTTGTGGCTGGGAAGCAGACAGAGACTACAACGCTTCCCTAAACATCCTCAAAATCAAGACATGGCTGGGACGCCCCGTAGCGCTTGTGAAGAGAATTCTAAAGAAATACTCCGAACCATTTCTTACAAGGAAGTGGTCTCGGGGCAAGTCTTTTTGATGAAGCAGGAAGCCCCTCGCAAAAGCAAGGAGGAGTTCACTTATAGTGTAATAGTAATTGTGTTTCCAGGGATAAGTCCTAGTAAAGCTAAGATCAGCGCAATTAATGCAAAATATTTTAATTTTTGGTCAATATTTTCTTTAAAAGCAATATTTGCCAGAACAATTCCTGCTATAGCTGCTGCAATGAATGCAATAAGATTAGCAAAAAAGATCAGCCAATATCCCCATATTGTTTTGGGATCGGTCCCCGGCCCTGTTAAAGCTAGACGCTGTAGTAGCACCCCTATTTCATTAACAATTAGACCGAATGCGATTAAAACAAAAGCCAGTGCCGAAAATTTGGCTAATGATTTGTTATTCATACTAACAATTTTTTGAGAAAAACTAGTATTCTCCCTCTTAATAACAAAATTAGTTGAGTTATTAGTTATTTTATTACTTTCATCGCTCACAATTATATGTTAATGATTTCGCTTCTATAATGTTTTTTGTATTTCTTTCCACACTTTTAAGGTCGGGAGTTCATCGGGAGTTCATAAGATTCAAACGTGTTTTACAAACAACTAGTTTTTTAAAATATTTCAAAATAATAGTATAATTATATGAAGACTTTAGATTACGGAATAGTAACGATCCACGGATTTACGGGATATCCCGAAGAAATGGAGCCGTTAGGGAAGTTTATGGAAGAAAATGGGTTATACTGGAAAAATGTTTTGCTTCCGGGTCATGCTAAAAATCCAGAAGAATTAAGAGAGTATAGATGGTCAGACTGGGCTAATAAAGTAATGGAAGAAATTGAAGAAGCAAAACAAAACGTTGAAAAAGGTATTTTTGTAGCAGGTCTTTCATTAGGAGGACTTTTGACATTATATTCATTAATTCATGATAAGACGATTCTTGGAGGCATAACCTTAGCTGCTCCCATTAGAGTGTTTAAATGGTATCATGACGTTTTATCCATGTTTCCAATAGGTTTTTGGGTTAAAAACCAAGGAGATCCCGAAACTTCTCTCAATGATCCGCAGTTTAGGGACATACATCGTGCATACGAGTATTTTCATAGTGATAATGCTAAGGACGTCAATAATCTAGCAAAACATGTCAGAAAACGATTGCAAAAAATAGAAGCACCAATTCTTATTGTACATTCGAAGTATGACAAATTAGTTGAGGTGTCAAATGCATACGAGATCTTTGAGAAGACACGTTCTAAACATAAATATCTATTTTTAGTAAATCGGAGTAGCCATGTGCTAACAAGAGACTATGACCGAGAAATAATTTTTAGCACTGCATTGAACTTCATTAATGAAGTAAACAAGCGATGATAATGATTATGGAAAAATGACATAATTGATGGGGGTGCTTTTTACAAAGGGCTACGGCATGTTCAAACAATGCTTAAAAATCCACGCTAATCATCTCATAAATGAAAGAATTATCCGCTAAAACAATACTAATCGCAACAGGCATCATTGTGTTACTAATAGCTTCCGGTTTTGGGTTATATACTTGGTTAAAGTTCAACCAAGAGCCATATACTTATGAGCTATTGTATGAAGGAGACCCACTTCTTTACAATCCTTACAGTGTAATCTTAGTTAACCCCGAGTTACATCCAAATGTACATTTTTGGGCGGCGGCAGAATTTGCGAAATGGCTAATCTCGGACAACGGACAACAAGCTATTGCAAATTATCGAAAGTATGACACACAATTATTTCATCCCGATTTCAGACCAGAATCATTATCACCAGAAGAAAAAGCGTTTTGGGATAATATTACTATTGGTGCTTCCCCACCGACAAGTATTATGTTAGCAACCACAACCAGTACAAGAGACAGTGGACTTCTTGACTACTTAATTCCTTTATTTGAAAAGATAAGTAATGTCACTGTGAAATACATTGGTGTAGGCACCGGCGCCGCTCTTGACACAGCACGGGAAGGAAACGCAGACATAGTAATGGTTCATGCGGAGTCATTAGAATTAGAATTTGTAAATGAAGGCCATGGAATACATCGTGTTCATTTTATGTACAATGATTTTATTGTTGTTGGGCCAGGAAATGACCCTGCAAACATACGTGCTGCCATGAATGTTACAGAAGCCTTTCTTAGAATATATCAGACCAAATCGTTGTTTGTTTCTAGGGGCGATAATTCGGGAACTAATGTTAAAGAACTAAGTATTTGGGCTACTGCAGGTGTAACTATTAATCCAGATAATGAAACATGGGCTGAAGAGAACTCATGGTATATAGAATCTGGCCAAGGAATGTCTAGTACACTGACTATGGCTTATAATCTCAAGGCATATACACTTGTTGACCGGGCAACATGGCTTGCAGTTCATGAAAGTCTTGATACTTAGAACCCATTTATTAAAGGTTATTTAGTATTAATTACTACAAAACAGCTACATACTTAAGGCATCATTAAACCAATAATTGAGAAGTAAATAAGTTGCTAAATTAAGATAATAAATCAGTACATTACTTTCCTCCCCACCGTCACATACATTATAAAAGAAAAGACAACATCAACTTAACGAACAGGGTGTACTATTGGTATGTCAAGGCTTTTAGAAGGCTTAATCATCGCGATACAACTTATTCTTTCTCGAGACCGAGAAATAATTCTAATCACTAAGTTTTCTTTTAAACTGTCTTTTTCCGCAACAATAATGGCTGGAATTATCGGAATATTATTTGGTTTAGGGATTGGATATTATTCTTTTCCCGGAAAAAAGATATTGGTATCCATAATAAATACATTTACCGGTTTTCCACCGGTTGTAATGGGTGTATTTCTATACATATTGCTTAGTCGTAATGGTCCATTAGGGGCATTAGGACTTATTTATACACCTCAAGCAATGTTTTTAGCCCAGTTCTTGTTAGCTTTGCCTATTGTTACAAGCATTTCAATCCAAGCAGTTCATTCTCTGCCTGAAACATTTTATGAGACATTAATCACATTGAGAATTGAAGGAATAAAAGAGATCATGGCATTACTTAAAGAAACAAAGACCACTCTTATTACTGGAATAGTTATCGCTTTTGGCCGCGCTATTAGTGAGGTAGGAGCAATTCTTATTGTGGGGGGCAATATTCGTTGGTATACTAGAACACTAACGACTGCAGCAGTGCTAGAAGTATCTAAAGGACGCCCAGAATTTGCAATAGCACTTGGTATAATATTATTGACCATCTCATTCTTAGTTAATATTATTTTGCAGGTACTGCAGTCTCCATATTTGATGACCTTCTTTTCAGACAGTATTGTCAGTGCTTTTGGGCGGAAAAAAAATCGGATAATTATAGATAATGAAAAAGAGAAACCCCAAGATATCTCATCACTAATTAACAAGCTATATCCTAATAAATCCCAGAAATTAACGCTTATTGCTAAACAAATAACTAAGAAGTATGGTGATAAAGAGGTATTGAAAACAATATCTTTAGAGTTTGATCATGGAAAAATCCATGTGATTGTTGGGCCAAATGGAGTGGGAAAAACAACTTTATTAAGAATAATTGCAGGATTAGAAAAAGACTTCACGGGGAAGATAATAATAGAAGGAGATACACAAGAGTTACCAGTATTTCTCCATCAGACACCTTACTTGTTTAAAGGAAAGACTATTGACAACCTAAAAATAACTGCTAAAAACAAAGAAGACTTGAAAATAGTGTCGTCCTTATTAATGATAAACGAATTACTTGACAAACAAAGCAGTGTCCTTTCAGGAGGAGAAAAAAGGAGAGTTGCTTTTGCTCGGTTATTATTGCTTCATCCAAAAATTTTGTTGTTAGACGAACCTACAGCAGATCTTGACCCCACGGCTATAGCTATATTTGAGAAAATATTGATCGAAATGAAGAAAAAAGGACTAATAATAATAATTACAACACACAATCTTCTTCAAGCAAAAAGAATCGCAGATACGCTTACTGTCCTGATTAATGGAAAGATCGCAGTTAACGGGGGGCTAGAAGAAGTATTTAATACCAATAATCTTCAAGTAAAAGCATTTTTAACAGGAGAAATGCCTTGGTAAGGTTAGAAAATCAATCTAAAGGATAAATACATTGCCACTGGTGATAAAAAAATGGTTTAAAAAGCACTGGTTTTTAGTTCCTTCGTTTTTATGTTTTTCCCCAAGCTACTACGATCAAGAGACAAACAAGTTTAATAATACCACGCCCTATTTAATTAAATTAAGAGATGACTGTTTTATCACTCACCTATATTACAAGCGTTTCCTGTTTTATAACTAGTTCCTACGGGAGAGTAGAATATGCCGGAAGTAAGGTATGTGGGCGTTAGCCCAGAGTTTGAAAAGTGGCTTGAAGAAGCCGCTTTGCACCACGCTTCGATGGCTGCGGGTGACCGCGCCTCAGCCATGTCTGAAGCGATAATGAGAGTAGGCAGTGCTAAGCTTCTTTTTGCAATCGATATTATGGGGTTAGACATCGGAAAATACGCAGTCATTTTTGCTCCAGATGGCACGTTCAGCATGAATAGGATCAGGACAAAAAGAGGGTTTAGTTACGGCGGGTTAATGATCGCAGACTACGATGGATACTTGTTTTTGCATAATGCCATGCCTAATGGCTGTGGATATACAGTAGCCAAAATTAGTCCAGATCTTACTGATGAGCAGATTGAACAGATATTAGTACAAGCACGAAAAAGACTAAATCAAGATGTACAACTTTCAACGGGAAACCATTTTGCAGGAGCATACTACGCTAAAGATCCTTTAAGCGGTGAAGATACTGGGGAAAGATATGTGCTAGTTCATTGTAGTGGGCATGTTGGAGGAGCAAAACTATATGATGTTTCTTGGCTCCAGAGCACCCCAGGATTTGAAGAGATACAGACACCACACGGAAAAGTCACTGTTTTAACAGACGAGGCAAAAAAAGAGTACTTAGAATTTTTTGACTATGCAGACAAGGGAAACGCAAAAAATCGTGAAGCATATCTATCAGAAATTTTTAATGAGGGAGAATATGGGATAATTTGTTCTCTTACACATCAAGGACTACTTTATGAGGGGAAAAATCATCGACTTGGAGTACAAAAAATTATTCAAGACTTAATGCCTGTAGCATTTAACCCCGAAGAGGGAGTGGCATTGTTAAAAGGAAAGAGAAATATTTCTCCAGCCTCAGAAGTATTTTTAAAAACATTTACAGAGCAAGAGATGATAATAGACAAAAAATATGTAAGGAACTTAAATATTGTTCCTCACGGAGCAGGTTATGAGTTTAAAGATAAGATACACAAAATTCAGATCGGTCTAAATAAAGAAGGAATTGAAAAGATTACTATTAATTTTGCGAATACAGGAACTGTTAGTGTTCCAAATATGAGAAGTATTAGAGAAAGAATAACGTACCGAAGAAAAACACCAATTATGAAGCAAGTAGCGAAATTTGAATTAGCAGAGCATGTATTTGACCTTCCGTATTTTTACCAGATTTATCCTTTAAAATCAATTCCAGGGGGATTAGAAAGCAAGAGAACCAAGCAGTTACAAGAATGAGATATTAAAAAATAGATTGTTTTCTTTTTGAGAATATTATGTTAAAATTTAAATCTATGTTAAAAAACGGGACATTGATTTTTTATTATAATATATTAAAGTTAAAAGAAGAGAAAAAAGCTTGAAAGATTATGGGTATTATTTATTTATGCTCCTCGACGCAATAATACAACAATTCCAGCGCCTATACCAGATATACCGGCTAAGATCCCAAGCAAGCCCAATAGTACTTTAGTTTCATTTTCAATACCAATGGTCTCAGTAGCAGGAACATAGTGACCTTTCATTAAATTAGTTATGGTTATTTGAGCGATAGTAGCATTAATTTTTATGCCATTTACTTCTGTTGATAACACCAAACTAAAAGAGGTCTGTAGTTTAACAGTCTCGAGATATGGTGTGTCTCCCAGCGCATATGCCAAATCCATTGATACACCAGTTTGGAGAAGAATTTTGGTTGTTGGAGTTACGTTATAACTACCAATTGTTTGTGTAAAGTTAGTACTTGTAAGATCCTGAGTCACTACGAATTCAGTACTCGAAGTATAATGAGTAGAGTTTAATTGGCTACCGCCACTTGTGGACAGTGAAAGTGATTTAGGAGCGCCAAGAGTAATGTTTCCAAGGTTAATAGCAAAGCCAGATCGTTGTAAAAAGCTCATTAATTGATCTACTATTGGTTGAAGCATTAATGATGATGACGCATCCCATGTTTTGTATATGTCCCAATCTGGTGTCGCAAAGGGGCCTAATATTACTTGGTCTCTTATGGGTGTATTTGGGTCTAAAGAAGCATTATTATTTAGAAGTAAAGTCGCTGCGTTCAGTGTCAATCCTTGTGGATACTTTCCGAAGGAAGATAACCAAGTACTATTTCCTTCAACTAATTCACCAGTTGTTACGTTTAGTGTTAATGGACGGATCTCATAGTATAGACCATCAACCGATTCTACTTTAAAGGCTAATACGGCAGAGCCTTCTGCTTGTGAAAGATTTCCTACTAATTGGTCGTATAATTGCTGAATTGTCTTGTCGCTGATTGTGGAGTCCGCGGTAGTCTTGTTTAGAACTAAAGAGTAGTAATCACCGGTCTTAACGCCAGTAGTAAGACGTTCGGTGCTTTTCATATTAATAGATAAGTCTAAGATCAACTCGTTATTAGTCATGTTATAAGCAGTGAGATCTAGTTTTAATAATAGACCATCAGATTTCCTCCACGAAATATCACCATTTATTTTCATGTTTATGATTTGTGAGTTATCAAGAGCAATTGAAACATTGAAGTAATCATTTGTATTTGAAATATCCACGTAATCGCTAAATAAACTCAAAGTTGATTCATGGGATAGCCAGTCTTGAGAAAGGACAAGGGGTAAAGGCAATAAAGTGCTGTTTCCACTAGGAATAATAAAGTCAGTTACTGTTCCAAACACAAACGGAATGTTAAAACCAGTGCCTTTAGGAATAACAAAATCAGTACCATTTATTTCGAAAGTAGTGTCTTCGCTGACAATCAAGCCCATCTCAATATCGACCACTACACCATCCGTAGTTACTACTTGTTGAGAGGCAAAATCCGTAACAGGTATCGCTTCTTTATGAACGTTTAATATTTTCACATACAATTCAGAACCTGCCAAGGAAGACTTAGGAACAATAGAAATATTTGCAGCTGATAAAAATTGATTTAATAGCTCTTTGCTATAATTTAGACGGTTAATATCGTAAATAACTGTCATACCTGACTCAATTTTAACATTTGTGTCCTGAGCAACTACGGGTAGAACTTTACCCTGCAATAATATGCTTCCACTAAGAAGTAGAATAATTGATATGCTCATTATTATTGATGATTTTTTCATTTTAATCACCCGAAGGGTCTCTAACAATGATTTTGTTAATTAAATTAGAAACCCAACGTGTTTGTTCTAATGACTAATATGTTGTTGAATATCTATAAACTCTTAGAATTGGTGAAAAGATTAAATCCCATTTAGGACGGTGTGTTATACTAAAAAATGAATTTTGGTCATTATTTCAAAAAAATGCTTTAAAAAAAGATTTAGCACCCCATATACTAAAAGTAAGAGACAGGCAGACAAGAAAGCTTTGTTTTGTCTTGAAATTATCAAAGTAATTAGATCGATTAGATTAGAAGTTTTTGTCTTCATCGGTTTTCTGAGAAAGCACCTTAATTACGGGTAGAAATTCTTTGAAAGTAGCCGTATCTGATCGTCTTAAAAGTTCATAAGAAGCCATCTCTGCACTAGAGATTACTGCTCCTGACTGCTCCATTCTTTTAAGTCCTACCTCCCAGTTAAAACGGCTTCTAGCAGTAACAGCATCCCCCGCAACATGGACTTTGTATCCTTGTGACAACGCTTCTAAAACGGACTGCATAATACAGATATGTGATTCTATTCCCGCAACTAGAAGTGTCCTAGAAGCGTCACCAATTTCCTGTATAGCTTTTACAAATTCTTGTGTAGAAAACGTGCTAAAAGTATGTTTCTCAATTATTTTTGTTTTTCTTGGCAAAATATCTTTTATAGCCTTAATTGTTTTACCTAATCCCTTTGGGTTATGTTCTGTAACAATAATTGGGATAGACATAATTTTAGCTAATTCAATCAACAACATAGTATTTCTGATAAAGTCATCTTTCCTTATTAAATGAGGAATAAATTTTTCTTGTATATCGATTATTAATAAAGTGGTTCTTTCCGGGTCAAGAAAAATCCTAGGATCTGTCTTCACCGGTTCGAGCCGCATTGTTCTAAACACAAATAACACTTGTAAAACTAGCAATAAAACTTATTGAAAGAAGTTTTAAATAAGATTAATAATCAGTGGTTTAAGCGTATGCGGGAATGCTTAAGAAAAAATGTTTAAAGAGGGTAAGTAGAGGAAGGTAGTGGAGTGATTAATAACCATGGGAACCAAGAATGAAACGGTCCAATTAAACGAGCCCGAGGTCAAAGTTTTAGAAACGTTATTGACTTTAGGTAAAGCTTCAGCCGAACAACTCGGGAGAAAGATAGGAGTTGATACCGGCGCAATAACTGCTACTTGTGAGAGACTAGCCCAAAAGGGCTTAGTGAAGATCATGAGAGAAGAAAAAACAGGATTTATCCTTACTGAGGATGGAGAAAAATATTGTGAGATTGGAGCCCCCGAAGATCGCTTGGTGGAGTTTTTAAAACAGAATGGTCCTCAAAAACTAGATGAGCTAGCTGAGAAAGTAGGTCTGTCAAAACAGGAATTTAGTGGTGCGTTCGGCCAGTTAATGAAAACAAGAGTTTTAAGTGTAAAAAAAACAGAGGAAGGAAAAATAGTACAACTAACAGATGTACCATTTACGCCAACCAAAGAATTCCTATTAAAAATAAAAGAAAATAAGAAATTAAGTAAGGAGGAGGAAAAACTCGCCAAACAACTAGTTAAAAGAGGAATGATCCAGACTGTTACTTCAGTTACGTTATGGTATGAAATCCCAGACAAACAAAAAGTTAAGGAGCTCATAGAAGAATGGAAACAAAAAGGTCCAGAAGTAACTAACTTGACGCCTAAAATGATCCGGACAGGTTCGTGGCGTAACGTAAGATTCAAAAGGTATGATTTAAGCATTCCACCACCGTTTCCATCAAGATGGGGAATGAGACATGGATATTACGCGTTCTTAGACTATATCCGTCAGAAATTCATTGCATTAGGTTTTAAAGAAATGGAGGGCGGGTTAGTTATACCCGAGTTTTGGAACATGGATGCATTATATATGCCTCAATTCCATCCCGCAAGAGCGATTCATGATGCATACTATGCGGATCTACCCATAGACCAAGAGCTAGAAGAAGAATTTATTGATGCAGTAGCAAAAGTTCATGAAACAGGAGAAGGTGCAGACTCCAGGGGATGGGGATATAAATTTGACAGAAACGTAACTAGAAGACTTGTCCTAAGGAGCCAAGGAACCGCATTGTCCTCATGGACATTAGCCCATAACCCAGAGATACCTGGTCGATACTTTGCAATTGCAAAATGTTTTAGGTATGATAAAATAGATGCAACTCACTTGCCTGACTTTTACCAAGTAGAAGGCATAGTATTAGACGAGAATAATTCTTTTGGAACTCTTCTGTCTTTGTTGAAATTGTTTGCTAAAGAATTTGCAGGCACTGAAAAAATAAAACTTGCACCTGCATACTTTCCATTTACGGAACCAAGTGTAGAGTTGCATGCACAGATTCCAGGGGTAGGGTGGATAGAATTAGGAGGTGCCGGTATTTTCCGCCCAGAAGTAACAAAGCCTTTTGGAATAGACGTCCCTGTAATTGCATGGGGTCTTGGTTTAGATCGTATCGGTATGTTTGCACTGGGAATAAAAGACATCCGCCACTTACTAAGCAGAGACTTTGAAGAATTACGAGATTTGAATAGGAGGATGACAAATGCCAAAATTAGAGGTAAACTTAGATAATCTATTGTCCCTAATCCCTCAGATAAAAACTGTTGAGGAGTTAGAGGAGTTATTACCTATTGCTAAAGCAGAGTTCGACGGACTAGACGAAGAAAAAGGAGTAATAAACGTCGAACTTAATGATACTAATCGACCGGATTTATGGTCTGCAGCCGGATTGGCTAGATTATTACGAGGATATTTAACAGGAAAATACCGCGATTATGATAAAGAATGGTCTCAGTTGGTCAATGAAAAAGACGAAAACAAATACATTATTACTAAAAAAGATACTAAACAATACCGTCCTTTTGTAGCAGCGTTTTTAGCCGATTTTGAAATAAAAAACGAAGACCTCTTAGTAGAACTTATTCAAACACAGGAAAAGATCGCTTCTGTTTTTGGCAAAAAAAGAGAACGTATTTCAATGGGGCTATATAACGCAGAACTAATTGAGTTCCCAATAACTTACGGGATGTATAACCCAGAAGAAATAAAGTTCGCGCCCTTACAGTTCGAAGAGGAACTTTCATTAAAAGAAATACTTGAAAAACACCCAACAGGAGTCGAATATGCTCACATAATAAACAAATGGCCAAAATATCCGGTACTAATGGATGCTAAACAAAGACCTCTTTCGCTAGTACCTATTATTAATAGTAATGACTTAGGAAGGATCGATATAGGCTCTAAATATTTGTTAATCGAAGCTACTGGGACGAGTTTTGAACACACGAATTTGGCGGTAAACGTGTTTGCAGCGGACATTGAGGATATGGGTGGAAAGATCTATCCAGTAACAATAAGATATGAACATGATGCAAGTCCTGAAAACGAGGTTGTTCTCCCATATTCATTCAACTACGTACATAAAGCGTCTAAAAATGAGCTTGTCAAGTTGCTCGGAATAGAACTCAATAACACACAAATCAAGGAATTACTTACCAAGATGGGGTACTTTGTTTCTAGTCGTGGAGAAAAATTCACCGTTAGAGTACCCAGCTACCGGAGAGATATAATGCATACAGTAGATTTAGTAGAAGACATCGCTATTGCCTATGGATATGACAATTTCAAAGAAGTTCCCCTAGAAAGCTACACCATTGGACAAGCAAAACCGATACAAGCTGCAATAGATGCGATAAGGGACTTAATGATTGGGCTTGGCTACATGGAGGTCTTTACTTACGTATTGTCAAATGAGGATGACTGTAAAACAAAAATGAGATCTGAAGAACCAATAGTCAAGATTAAGAACGTAATGTCCCAGTCATTTTCTGTTCTAAGGAATAGCATGCTACCAGTGCTTTTCAAAATAGAATCTGAGAACACCGGGACAAAATACCCTCATAGAATCTTTGAAGTAGGTGAAATTGTAAAGCTCAGGGAAAACAAGCCAGTAACAATCGTTAGTTTAGGAATAATAAATATTGGGCAGTCTGTGAACCTTTCTAACACAATGAGTGATATATGGGCATTGCTTAGCACTACAGGAGTTGAATACGAGCTAAAAGAGACAAATGACTCACGGTTCATGGAAGGTCGTTGTGCAAATGTCGTCGTAAATGGAAAAATAGTAGGCACGGTTGGGGAATTTCATCCTGAAGTGCTAAGTAATTGGGGTTTAGGTCTCCCCGCAGCAGGAGGAGAAATATTCATCACGGACTTAGTAGAAGCAGCAAAACAACTTTCATAAAAATAAAAATTAAATGATTGGTATTTAAACACACAAAACTTTTCGTTCTTTTACCTTTTTTACCATAAACTTTTCTTAGTTTTTTTTCTTAGCTTGATAAGTATGTCAATTACTTTTAGAGCCGAGAAACTAAATGAACACATAGACACCATTGTTTCACAGATCTCCCAACAAAGAGTTTTACTTGCAGGAGAAGACCATATCCAACCCGCAATTCTTGACATGCAATTAGAGCTTATTAAAGGCCTATACAAAAACAATCCAAATTTAGTAATTGGTCTTGAGATGTTTAATACTGAACAACAAGCGTTATTAGATGATTATCTTGATGGACATATCTCACTTAGCATTTTAGAAGAAAAGTATAGCACAAGCGCAGAAGGCTTCCCCATCCCTCATTATGGAAAAATATTAATGTTAGCAAAGAAATTAGATATCCCCATAAAAGGCTTGATTATCCCACGGACAATTGCTGCTAAAGTTGTCCGATCAGGACTTAGCGTGCTAGAAGAAGAGGATTGTTTCTTAAAACCAAAAGAAGTAATTCAAGGTAATAACGATTACAAAACAATTTTCTCGGCTCTTATCAATTCTTCAGCACCCATGATGAAAACAGGGTTCAACATAGATCGGTTTTTCTTAGCACAAGTAGTTAAAGACAGTGCCATGGCTAAGTCTATAGTTGAAGTCCTAACAGACAATACAGAATCATGGGTAATTGCAATAATGGGCAAAGGACACATGGAATATGGGTTTGGTGTAACGGAGAGGATACCAATATACTTGAAGAAAAAACGAATAAACATAGACCCTGTAACACTTACTGTTAGAGACTTGTCAGAACCAGTAACGAAAATAGACAAACTAGCTGGAAGACCACCAGCAAAATACATTGCACTTTACACAAGACTTGAGTAAAGAACACATGACATTCCCCAAATAAAAAATGTTTTTAACTTTTGGGTTAACAAAAAAAGTATTTTGTATACTCCCAGATATTGGTGTGATGGTTGCTAATCCTAAAAAGTTTGACGTAAGAGACCGCGGCTTTATGAAGCTTGAAAAAGTTGAAGATGCGTGGAATATTTTTATTAACGCTTTTTCCAAGGAAAAGCTTTTGAAGATCGTGGAAAGAGATCTGGATATTAGCCTTGTAAACATGGTGTTAGCAGAAGACATCGTTTCCCCTATCGATGTGCCACCATTTCCCAGGTCTGCAGTAGACGGATATGCTGTCCGAGCACAAGACACTTTTGGAGCAACGCCTTTCAACCCAATTACTTTAACAGTGATTGATGAAGTATTCATAGGAGACGAACCAAAAACCCCTGTTGAAGAAGGAACTGCTATTAAAATCACGACTGGTGCTCCTGTTCCCCCAGGAGCAGATGCCGTAGTAATGATTGAAGACACCGAGTTAGTGAGTGAAAGAGTAATAGAAATTAAAAAGGCGGTTACTCCCGCGAAAAACCTTGCAAAGCAAGGAGAAGATGTTAAAAAAGGGGATGTTGTGCTACAAAGAGGCACGAGACTGCGACCAGTAGATTTGGCCTTGTTAAAATCAATAGGTGTGAAAAAAGTAAAAGTCTACAAAAAACCGAATATCGGTGTTATGACGACAGGAGATGAGTTAGTCGAGGACTTAGATCAGCTCTCTCCAGCAAAGATTATTGATAGTAATCGGATTATGCTCATGTCAATGATTAAAGAAGATAATGGGGAACCAATAGACTTAGGAATTGTGGGAGATGAAAAAAACGTACTCATTTCCAAAGTTCAAGATGCAATAGAAAAGAATGATGCTGTATTTATTACTGGAGGAACAAGCGTAGGACCTAAAGATTTTCTTCCCCAAGTAATTGATGAGATAGGAAACCCAGGCATATTAGTTCATGGAGTTGCAATTGGTCCTGGGAAACCAGTAGCATTAGCGGTGATTAAAGAAAAACCCGTGATTTTGTTCCCAGGTTACCCGGTAGCCGCCTTTTTGAATTACGAATTATTTGGGTATCCATTAATACAGTTATTAAGTGGAGAAAATTTTGATTATCGTCCCCGAGAAAAAGTAAAAGCAATATTAGAACAAAAAGTCTCTTCTAAGCCAGGGATCCGAGATTTTGTAAGAGTAAAACTAAAAACAGAAAATGATACGCTTGTTGCCCAGACGATTACTCGTCGTGGCGCAGGCATTTTATCTTCTCTGACAAAAGCAGACGGACTTTTGATAATTCCTGAAGAAATTGAAGGATATGACCAAGGTGCTGAAGTGGAAATTACGCTGGTAAGATACTTCAAAGAACAAAAAATGATACGAGGAACAAAAATAAACAACGGACAAAATGATTAAGGGGTGAAAAAATTGAGAAAAATTTTCAAAAGACTGATGAGTGTGAATGATGCATGGAATGTTTTTATAAATAACGTTCCAATTAAGGGCATCCAGAAGATGGTAGAAATTCCCTTAGAAGATGCTGAAGGCTACGTAGCAGCGGAAGACATCACTAGCTTAGTTGACGTCCCACCCTTTGATCGTTCTTCGGTTGATGGTTTCGCAGTGAAAGCAGAAGATACTTTCCCCGCGATGGAAGAAGAACCAGTAGAATTAGACATAATTGGTTATATTCCTGCAGGAAGCTGGTTTAAGGGCGAAATTGGTCATGGACAAGCTGCAGATATAAGTACGGGGGCACCAGTCCCTCTTGGTGCTGATGCAGTAGTAATGGTAGAAGATACATACATAAAAGATAACAAAGTATTTATTCTCCGTCCTGTTGCCCCCGGAGAAAACATAATGAGTGCGGGAGCAGACATTATGTATGGAGAGACAATTGTCAAGAAAGGTTCTTTGATCACCCACCGAGAAATATCAGTCATGGCTGCTACTGGAATAACGAAAGTAAGAGTCTATAAAAAACCAAGAATAGCAGTAATAAGCACAGGAAATGAGTTAGAAGAACAAGGAAAACCATTAGCACCAGGAAAGATCTATGATATAAACAAATGGTCTATTAGTGAAGCAATTAAGCTTGCGGGAGGAATCCCAGTTCAATACGGGATTGTCAGAGATGAAGAAGTACAATTAAAGAAAATACTGCTAAAAGCACTTTTAGAGACAGATTTAGTTACTGTTTCTGGTGGTACATCCGCAGGAACTGGAGATTTAATGTATAGAATCATTGATGAGTTAGGAGAACCCGGAATTTTAGTTCATGGCATTAGAGTTCAACCCGGAAAACCGACCATATTAAGTGTGGTCAACGGAAAACCATTGATTGGGCTTCCAGGGTATCCCACCAGCGGGCTCATGATTTTTGATCTTTTCGTAGCACCATTAATTAGAGGCATCGTAGGCCGACCAATGGAAGTTCCAAGGCCAACAATTAACGCCAAGATCTTGAGCAAAATACGGACGCCTCCTGGGAGAGAACAATTCTTACTGCTTGGGATAACACCAGATCTTAACGGTAATCTTTTAGCATATCCTATACCGGGAGGCTCTGGAGCGATAACTACCCTCACTAGAGCAATGGGTTATGCAAGAATACCTGAAAATGTGGACTTCTTAGAGCCTGGCACAGATATCAAAGTGTATTTATTCATTTCTGAAGACCAGATACCACCAGTAAGTATGACCGCCAGTAGTTGTCTCGGTCTTGAAGACTTACTCCGAGAATTCGAAAGACAAAAACCTCAATACAAGTCCTCAATAAACTACATTGTCTTGGCATCTACAGGTAGCTTGTCTGCTGTGAGGAGAGGAGAATCAGACATCGCTGGAATGCATTTATTGGATCCAAAAACGGGAACGTATAATATTAATTCCCTTAAACAAGTAGATCCAGACAATTCATTACTTTTGATTAGAGGATATTCCAGAGAACAAGGAATAATAACTGCTAAAGGGAATCCATTAGGAATTAAAAGCATAGAAGACTTAGTCGATAAAGATATCCGTTTTGTCAACAGAAATGAGGGTTCAGGGACAAGAATTTTGTTTGACCATTTATTAAAAGAGCTTGCGAAGAAAAGAGGTGTTCAACCCTCAAAATTAAAACAAAAAATAAGTGGATACAGAATAAGCGCTAAGTCCCATACGGCTGTTGCTGCCAGGATAAAACAAGGGATGGCTGACGCAGGAATCGGGCTACGGTATGTTGCAGATATTTATGATTTAGACTTCATACCTATAACAAAAGAGCATTATGACTTCGTAGTCCGTAAAGACCGTTATGATAAAAAACCGTTAAAAGAGTTCATAGAATTTCTTAAGGAACCAAGCACAAAAGAAAAGATCAACTCCTTAAAAGGTTATGAGGCGGATGATTCTATGGGTAAAACAATCTATAGGGACTAACAAATCGATTCATTCCGTATCAAGTATTAAATGTAAAAAAATAGTTTAACCTATATCAACAGCAATTTCTCCATCCGAGGGTGAGATATGAAAACAAGTTGGCACTATATAGGCGTGATATGATTGTGGTATTATAATGTATTGAAGGCGGGACTAAAACTGCCTGCCCAATATACATGTGACAAAAAATCATAAAAAACAACTCCCGCATTCCTTACGGGAAAATAATTATTGGTATGAGGGCAAGCAAATATTCTTGAAACAAAAAATCCCTTGCAAAAGCAAGGAGTAGTTAAGTAAAACTAGCTGAAAGCCCCAATACTTTTTTTATTTCTTTTAATGCGGTCTTTTCACTAAGAATATTGGTTTTAGATAGTTCTTCAAACGAAATTAAGCGAGAATAAGCGGTTTGAAATGCTTCTATTGAGTTGTCAATACCTATCCATCTACGGCCTAATTCTTCACTCGCAACTAAAGTAGTTCCTGCACCCATAAATGCATCCAAAACAAGTCCTCCTTTTTCGGAAGACGCTGAAACAATTCGTTTTAACAATAAAATATTTTTTTCAGTAGGATATGAGGGATATTGAGGATCTTTGAATTCCCATACGTCTTGAACTTTTTTACCTACTTTTTTCTTTTCTTCAGCATAGATAATTAGTCTAGGAACGTTGTTACGGCTCCACTCAATTTTTCCCTCTAAGTCCAATTGTTCTAGGATCTC
This sequence comes from Candidatus Heimdallarchaeota archaeon, assembly GCA_027061945.1. Classification (GTDB taxonomy): domain Archaea; phylum Asgardarchaeota; class Heimdallarchaeia; order Heimdallarchaeales; family JAJRWK01; genus JAJRWK01. The sequence goes on along the minus strand of JAMOVR010000080.1, from coordinate 17,782 downwards.
GGGAGAATAACGCCAGTGCCTGCCTTTAGGTGGCATTATACCTCTCCAGGGCTTTCCCGTATCACCATTTAAAGTCTCTCCAGGAGCATGAAGCGGGACAGTCGTATACCTCCGCCCGTGTGGGTTAATTCGAGGAAACAGCCGTTTCAAGTCAGCTTCACTGTAGTCTTCTCGAGGCTCGTTCCATATATAGTCCTTTGTCTTAGAATAAAACAAAATCATGTCTTTTATGTTACCATAGCCTTTTCTGGAGAAATTCTTAGGATTACTCTTTATACGCGTAATGTCATTAATAAATCTCTCTGAACCAAAAACCTCATCTAACAAGATTTTTACATAATGCCCAATCTTAGTATCTATATGTACATATATTGATCCTTGATCTGACAAAATTTCTCGTAACAAAAAAAAGCGTTCTCTTAAAAACTCGAAGTACTTAGGACCTGATAACACATCTTGATACGCGACACGGTCTTTAGAACTAGAACTCACGGTTGCACCCCGATCATTACCAATACGAAAAACACTTTTAGTAGAAAAAGGAGGGTCAATATAAACAAGCTGGACTTTTTCTCTTATAGAACTTTCTTCTAAAAGTGTACGTAGAACTCCTCTATTCTCCCCGAAAACCAGTAAATTCTCATTATTATTCCTTAAGCCCTTCCCTATACTACCAACAGGGATCAGCTCTGCAGACGGAAAAAACTCTACAGACAACTCTTTTTTACCAGGGTAACATAATTCCCATTTATTCTCTCCAGAACGCATTCCAATACAATCTATTCAATAAAGATTTAACTTGTTTTTCATGAAAAAACATGAAAAAGCAACTTAAAAATAAAAAATAATACTGCTACAAATATCAGTAGCACTAAAAAGGAGGAATTGTTTTTAACTTAGATCTCGATTTTTAAATAATGCTTTTATGGAAGAATATTATCCCAGGATCAAGACCTCCTCAAAATATTTATGCATTAATTGAATGCCCCAAAGGGACAAGAAACAAGTACGAATTATCAAAAAACTCTAATATCCTACTTTTAGACAGGGTATTACATTCCAGTGTTATTTATCCTCATGACTATGGCCTAATTCCTGGAACATTCGCAGAAGATGGAGACCCCTTAGATGTACTCGTTCTCATAAGCCAGCCAACAATGCCATTAACATTAGTGGAAACTAAGCCCATCGGAGTACTTTTCATGGAAGACGAAAAGGGTATTGATGAAAAGGTATTAGCAGTAGCATTAAATGACCCTGTCTTCAAGGACTTTGATGATATAGTCCAATTACCAAAGCACTTGCTCAACGAGATCCAAGAATTTTTTAGAACGTATAAGAACTTAGAAAACCCTAAGTACGCCACTGTTAAAGAATGGCGGGGAAGAGAAGCAGCGTTTGCTGTTATTATGAGTTCTATTTCTAGGTTTAAAGAGAAGTTTGGTGTCGTTGAACAGATAGACCCAAAAAAAGCAGAATAAAAAGCTAAGAAACTAAAAGTTATTGTTTTTAGTTGGTTACTTAGTTTCGTATTTTTTCAACATCTGATCTTAATTATTAAACATTTGATTTTAATAATTAAGGTAATACCTTTAAAGTCAAAAGGTAATACTGACCCGATAAACATGCATATTCCTGATGGATGGCTGAGTTTACCAATAATCCTATTGGGTTGGTCTATAACGTTAGGTGCATTAGGGTTTGCGGTTGTCAAGTTCAAAAAAGAGAATATTGAGAACTTGACCAATGTTGGAGTAGTCGCGGCAGTAATATTTGTTGCACAGATGTTTAATTTCCCCATTGCAGGCGGGACTAGTGGGCATATGTTAGGTGCTGCTTTCGCTACTTATGTACTAGGTGTCCCAGGTGCGATAATGGCTATGTTCGTAGTAATTACTACCCAAGCAATTGTTTTTGCGGATGGAGGAATCGTTACTATAGGAGTCAACGTATTTAACATGGGAATTGTCGGTGTTATTGTGGCTTACATTGTTAGGAGAATTTTTGAAGGATTAGAAAGAAATGCTAAAAACAAAGAAACGAAAGACAGAATTTATGTAGGAGGTGCATTTCTAGCGGCATTCTTATCCGTTGTTTTTGCTTCTTTCTTCGCCTGTTCAGAGCTTGTTGCTTCTGGAGTAACTACTTACAAAGTATCTCTTCCACCAATATTATTCTACCATACCTTAATAGGGTTAGGAGAAGGGTTCTTGACAATGTTTATTATATTATTTTTAATGAAAAGTGAATTCCCATTAAGAAGAAGTATGGAACAACCAGCAGAACCATTCATAGAAACAATAAAAAAATCAAACAAGCCCTTGTTAGGAAGTGCAATAATACTATTTGGGCTTTCAGTGTTAGCATTATTTGCTAGTCCACATCCAGACGGTTTAGAAAAAGTAAGTATGATCGCAGGATTTGAGAACAAAGCCAGGGAACCATTCGGGTTAGGGGTAGCTAATGACTATGACTTCTTGATGTTAGGTGGATTCTTAGGTACGTTTCTATCAGCACTACTTGGGATCGTAATTGTTTTAGGTGTATTTTTCATTCCTGCAATGATTGTTAGAGAATACTCCGCGAAGAAAACACAATTTACTCAATAAAAACAATTATTATTTTCCTTGGTAAAGTACTGCTTTCCAAGGAAGAAACGTTAATAATTCTTTATTTCCCTTCGGAAAATGCGGATATTAAATTAAAAAATTAAAAAATTAGGAAAAATGGAAAACGTGGTACTCTTGAAAATAGATACTAAGTCTAAGATCTTAACTATTATTGTTTTCCTTTTTTTCCTGATCTCGATTATTTCTATAGAACAACTTCTCTTTGCTTTTCTATACTGGGTAGTTCTTCTGGTAGTATTTAAAGCAAGAATAAGACAAGTATTTTTGAAGGCGACACCTGTTTTTCCACTTATTATTTCTTTAGGGATACTTACTTGGTGGGGAAAAACAGAGGGAAGCATAATGACATTTGGAGATGCAACCGTAAATTATAGTCGTACAGGTCTGACTTTGTTTTTCGTATTAAGAAGCATGTTACTAGTATTTACCGCTTTATTAATTATCGAGTCAGAAGAATCTTTTTTCAAGATTATTTATGCATTGGACGACTTGTATGTTCCAGACTTGATAATTAACGTGTTACTTTTTATGTACAGGACTTTTTTAGACTTAAAGATTGAAGGAGAAAAAATGCTTAATGCTCGTTATTCGAGGGGGTCGTATAAATCTTCTTGGGCGAAAATTTCAGAATACAAGCTACTCGGGTATATGCTTGGCAGTATTTTCGTGAGAGCGTCGTATAAAAGTCATTCTCGGAAAGACGCGTTAATAAGTAGAATGTATGATGGGATATTCCGTCATGAAAAAACTCATTTCACTTCTACAGGCGTTTTTATTCTATGGGTTACTACTATCTTTTGTCTTATTATTTTGCTCATTTCTAAAGTTAGATTCTTTGACTACGGGATGTTGTCAGGATGAAAAAAACAAAAATAACTCAAATCACAATTAGGCTCTTAATTTTTAGAGGAACTTGTGGCGATAACAATGGCAAGAACAAATATCTTGAAGCTTGAAAACATATGGTTTGCTTACGAAAAGGGGAAATACGTGTTAAAAGATATTTCTTTAAGTATTCTTAAAGGAGACAAAATAGGCATTGTTGGCCCAAATGGTTCGGGTAAAACTACTTTAATTAAACATCTTAATGGTTTATTATCACCAGAAAAAGGGAGAATATTCTATAACGGCTATGAAGTAAAGAAACGACGTGAATTAACCAGGCATGTTGGGTTAGTGTTCCAGAATCCTGAAGATCAAGTATTTTTCCCAATTGTTGAAGAAGACATTGCTTTTGGCCCCAGAAACCAGGGGTTAAAAGAAGAAGAAGTCTTTACTCGAGTAAAAGAAGCAATGGAATACTTGAAGATCACTCATCTAGCCAAAAGAAGCTTTTTTAGCTTGTCTTTTGGTGAGAAGAAAAAGGTCTCGATTGCAGGAGTATTAGCCATGAGACCTGAAATAATGGTTTTAGACGAGCCAACATTAGGTTTTGACCCTTGGAGTAAAAAAGAGTTCTTAGAAATAATCGATGAAGTTTCTAAGAGATCAGCCATAGTTATAACTACGCACGACTTAGAAGTTCTCGACCATGTTAATCGGATAATAATGATAATGGATGGCCAGATAAAAGAAGAATTCGTGGACAAAAAAGAATTCATGACTAAGGTCTTTGAACATGGGTTAAACGAAAAATAAAACTTTAAGACATGTGTAAATAATAATATGCATGTTTAATAAATGGCCTTTATCCTTCTCTTTTTGTCCTTGTTTTGTCTCGTTTTTCAAACTCTTTGAAAATTTCTCGTAATGTTAGATGAATATCTGTTAGCAAAGCTTCAGGGTCATTTTTAGCATCTAATCCCAGATAATAAATGAATTCCAGATCTAAAAACATTTTTGGCTTGTAAAAAACTTGGTTTTTAATTGGAGGTAAAATCCGTCGTCTAAAAAGATCAAACTTTTCTAATATACGCTTTACTTGTTTTTCTTGTGTGTTATTGTAATTAATGAATAAAGTCTCTTTTTTGTAGTCAGATATTGCTAATCTACCGTAAGAACCACCTATTTCACGCCTAACGTTTAAAAACAGTAATAAGAATAACGAAGAGTTCATCCATGCAGCTAATAGTTTTGCGTTAGTGTCTTTCACATTATTAAACACAAAAAAGTTTTTAGTGCACGCTAAAGGCTCGTCAAGATAAAAAGCTATACGGGAAACTGATAAAAGAGGAAGTTTATCAGCAACAAAAACATGACCGTAAGGATTTTTACGTAGTAACTGTTTGTGGATATGGGAGATCCATTTCTCGCCAAAACGTTTTTTAGCAAGCCTTGTTTCCTGCTCAAGAGCAGACACATATTCAGAGATTCCTTCGGAAAAAGCAGAATACTCTGGAGGGACCACTAAAGCATAGTCCTTAACCGTAGGACTAATAAGACCAGGGTAATTGCCTGCACGACGCATTATTTTTGATAAAAACATTTTTGGGAGCAAAACTTCTTTTTTCAGTTTATTATCATTCATTTTTATTTTTAAATAATCTTCTTTTTCTTCTAATATTTCACAGTATTTGTTTGGGATAAAAAAGAAATTGGGGCCATACATTTCTACACCCCGTACTAAAGAAAATCCAAGAGAATCCCCTGAATGAATTTTCCCCGTGCTTAAGATTAATTCTGCCCATTCCCTTAATTTTGGGGGATGGAAATATTTAGTCCAGTTCCATTCCTTAAATAATTCGTTACGATTAACTTCTACAAATAATGGTGTGGTCTTATTTTTTTCTAACTGGGGAGTCAAACGAATAAACTTTACCGTAGAAAGACGTGTTTGAAAGTTGGTTGAAGAATGAATTTTTCGTCCGAGAAGTAAGAGTTCTCTTAATAGACTGTCTTCCGTCAAAGAAATTTTGTCTACAGGAGTAGCTAGTAGCACGTCTTCAAACTGTGTTAATAAAAATTTCTGCAAATTAACGGAATAGTTTGACATGAAAGTGGCGGAAGGGAGAATAGCTGCAAGGATTCCATCTTCTTTTAATAGCATATGGGCTAAGTAAAGTGAATAAACATGTAGCCCAGACTGCCCAGAAAAAATATTAGGGTAATAATTTTCTAACCATTTTAAATGGTTTAACTGCTCATCATAAAAGGACTGGATCCTTGTAAAGGGTGGATTCATTATGACAAGATCTAAGGGGAGAACTGGTGACTGAGTAGTAAAGCCAAAGGGGTTCTGACTAAAAACGTTGAATGCGTCTCCAATAGTGACATGAATTTTAACGTCAGGTCGTTCTCGTTCTTTTAAAAACAGCTTTGCTCTAGCATAAGCAAGTAAAACTGCTGAAGGCATTATATCATTAATATAGATATGTTTCAAATATCGACTTTTTTCGGAATTCAAAAATGCAGTAATTAAACGACCAGATCCACAAAAAGGGTCTAACACTGTTTCATATTTTAAGTCTGGAAGATATGAAACTAAGATTTCAGCGTCTTGAAGAGAAGTATAGTTTGCAGCAAGCATTTTACGTTCTTTTGGTGGCAATAGGTCTTGAAGCAAAGAACCAATAACGTCTTTCCTAAGAGCTTCACTAAGCTTTTCAGGAGACATATTTAATGGTTCTCGGTCATACAACAAATTCCATTTATCAACAACGAACTCAACATAGTGCCACAATAGTTTTTCTTCAGGATGCTCTTTTACTCTTAACCAAACCAAATCTTGAACTGTATTCTTAGAAAAGCTTTTTCCACCCAACTCTTTTATTAACCAGTGAGCGATTATGGAACTTAACGCAAGTTCGTGTTCCCCGTAAAAAGAGTACTTTAACTTGACTGATGGGCTGAACCGATGGTTTTTGACCCAGAGTTTTATGTCGGGGACAAACTTTGTTATGCTCATTCACAAAGCAACTCCACATCGCTTACAGATATAAAGTTCTCGTTTTTGACTGATACGCGTAGTGTAAAAGCGCTGTTTTAAAAGCGTATTGCTGGTTTTTAACTTAAACGGGCGTATATATAACTACTTGGAAACAACTCTTTATTTATACACTCATTAGAATAAACTAGTCTTACCAGGTTAATACCTATTGTGTTATGTTTTGATTCTGCCGCAACAAGTTCTTTCGAGAGATGCGGGATGAGAAACAATACAAGCAGTCTATGATTGTAGTATTGAAAGCACGCCTGAGATAGAGTTTAATTCTTGTGGATAGAAGATCTTTACAACGGACCATACTATTCCATTGCAAGAAAGCAATCCTAAGGGAGCTTTTTCTATAGAAATAATCAACTCTTCGAAAAACAAAGAGTAATTCATATTAGAATCACAAATTAAGTATGAAAAATTAAAAAACAAAAAATTAAGAAGAAAAGAAAAGGGGCGAGGGCCCCTTTGAAAATAGCAGCTAAGGTTGGGGGCTATTTTCTAGTTTTATCTTTTTCTGGTTCTATAGATGATTGCAGGAACAGCAATAGCAAACATTACAGCGATGAGGCCGGTAGCCAACAGCTCGCCTCTGGAGGGCGTGGGAATTATTTGTGAAACGGAACCAGAAGTTGCTTGATTTTCAATTCCCCCCGGCACTTCCTCCGACGAACTGCTGCTACCGGTGTCTACGCCAATGACAGGGTCATGAACCAAATCACCGTTAAAGTGACTGTATGTCAAGTATACCATTTTGGTGTCTTCCATGTGCTGCTCGATGTCTTCACCATAGGATAACTTAGCTTGTACTTCGTGTTGTAGCTTGTCTTGTGCAGTGGTGTTAGTTTCAAAGTAGGCATCGCCAAACTTCAAACTTTCTCTGGTTTGGTGCTTGTAGGTGTGCATTTCCTTGTTTTTGTCTGCTAATACTAATTGGAATGCTAAGACTAGTTTTGCATTGTCGTCTTTGAATGTGTAATTAGTAATTACAATGTCAAATTTTAATGCACTAATATTTTCAGCGTATAAATGGTTCCTGATTTGTAAAGTAAATTCAGGGGAGATAACACCTACTCTTGAAGTAGAAGTCATATTAAAGTGTACAGCAGTAACGTTCCCGTTTGCGTCTGTGTCTGTAATAACATCGCTGAATTCCCATGCAAAGGCAGATAATGCAACTCTAGAGTTAGCAACGACCTGGTCTTCAGTTGGGTCATAGATACCATTGTCATTAGTGTCGATTATTTCAAACATGGTGTAGAATTGTAGTTTATATTTTTCGTCAGGGTTACTTGTTGACCAGAAGAAGTAGAAGGGGAGTTCATTATTACCAACCGTTTCTACTACGATAGAGTCTGTTTCTACTGTCACAATCCCGCTTTGAACTTCGTGCTTTATTTTTGAGTCTCCAGGCATTGCAATAGTCGCAGACCCATAAGCACTTAGTATTAAAGCGGTGATTAGGAAAATCCCTATGAGTGTTTTCTTCATGTCATCACCTCGCGGTTTTTCGCATGTTTACTATCTCAAGGATATTTATTATAGATTCACTTACAGTCCACTAGAAGTCCGTTTTTACGGGGTAAAAACAAAAAATTAATATCCAAATACTTAGTATCAGCATAGTTATTTATTTTAGGGAAAAGAGATGTTTACATCTGTATAATTGTTTATTTAATTCATAATATCCAAAAATATAATTTCAATCCCCTTACGAGGTTTACGGCGTTTGCTACAATGGAAGACTGTGGATGGGCATCACTTCACAGCGACTCTTATTTCAATCCCCTTACGAGGTTTACGGCTTTTGCTACGAATTAGCACAACAAATAATCGGTGAGGAAGAAAACTTAGATTTCAATCCCCTTACGAGGTTTACGGCTTTTGCTACAATCCTGTTACTTCGTCGTAAAGAAATTCTCCGTCTACCTATTTCAATCCCCTTACGAGGTTTACGGCATTTGCTACAGCGAAAATCTAATCAATTACAAGGCAAGAACGGTGATTTTATTTCAATCCCCTTACGAGGTTTACGGCTTTTGCTACGGAAAAGAAATTTCTAATGAAGACTATGTTTACGGTCTTTCAATTTCAATCCCCTTACGAGGTTTACGGCTTTTGCTACTTGGTCGTGGAGCCACGTGGTAGGCACGAAGATACATCCTGATTTCAATCCCCTTACGAGGTTTACGGCTTTTGCTACAGGTTGATACCTCCTCGCAATTGCCCGTTTCTATCATGCAATTTCAATCCCCTTACGAGGTTTACGGCTTTTGCTACTACTAAATAGGGTGGCTAAAAAAGTCGAAAAAATGGCGGAACAATTTCAATCCCCTTACGAGGTTTACGGCTTTTGCTACTACTAAATAGGGTGGCTAAAAAAGTCGAAAAAATGGCGGAACAATTTCAATCCCCTTACGAGGTTTACGGCTTTTGCTACTAGGGGCTATCAGCACTTCTTGCCGGTGCAGTGGTCCCGTCGGATTTCAATCCCCTTACGAGGTTTACGGCGTTTGCTACTGAGCCACATGCTGTCATCAAAGTTGTTAAGAAGCTCCTCTAATTTCAATCCCCTTACGAGGTTTACGGCGTTTGCTACTTGCGTAATCTTAATAAACATGAAAGTAATATAGTATAATAAATTTCAATCCCCTTACGAGGTTTACGGCGTTTGCTACTGGTATTTTTTTAGTTGTTTTGCGTGTTCTAAACCCATTTTAAGAATCGGTTTAGGGTACAATCTAGGGTTTGCAAGCTCATTTATAAACATTGTCAAAACACTCCTACAAGCCGTGAAAACAAAAAATATTTCTCACCGCCCGTTAAAAACACAAAAACAATAATTAGAAACACTATAACAAAAAAATAAACACATTCATGGGCATTCCTCCTCCCATTATCGTAGTAGGCGTCCTGCCCAATTTTCATTGCGTGAGAGTATAATAAACTGAAAAATATTTTTCATAATAATAGGGTAATCATTAATTAATTCGTAGTAATTAATAGAATAAAAAACAGCGATTTCTTAGGTGTTTATTGCTTTGCTGTAAAAACAAGAAAAAAGAAAAAAGCGGATAAAAAAGTAAATGTATTATAAAAGAATTAATTTAAGCTTGATTGTTCTAAGCTCCAGTTCCAGCGTAAAACACGGTGAACCATAACAAGTCTACACCAACGTGTGTGATTACTGCTGCCAGAAGTCTTCTTTCAAAACGCCAGGCTATTGCATAAAATATGCCTGCAATGAAAGCAAAAACAACATATATTATTGTGTTTGTTAGGTCAGCCAAGTTATTAGCATGGAACAATCCGAAGAATAATGATACTAAGATAAGACTTCCAATTGAACGGAGCTTTGATTCTGCGACATTAAAGTAATTATCTGCTGCTCTTTGTAATATGTCTCTAAATATGAGCTCTTCAATAATAGCTACTCTTACGAAGATCTCTACAAAGATCCCAAGATATAAGAGGGGGTTCTTAGAAGGATTAAGTGTAAGAAATTTCAAGTATAAGCCTGTTGGTGTTAAAATAGCAAAAAGAATGAATAAGCTTAGAAGACCATATTTTAAGTCGTTTAATGTTATGTCAAAACGGGCAAAGGTCTCGTCAAACGGGTTACGATAAACTGCGAAAGCGATTAAAGTAATGAAAACCGTCTGTAAAGCGTTAATGGCATTGAAATATCCATCAGGGGCAAAAGAATATTGATATATTTTAGCGTCATGACCTGCCCATGCAATAAGGACAAGTACAAAACGGACAATATTTGCAGTTAGATCGTCATCATTCCATGGTATAACTACCAATACTCCTGGCAAAACCATAAAGATTAAGAAATAAATGATTTTCCAGCTAAAACCATTAGAGAGCGCATATGGCAAGTAGTCTATCAACCAACCCACTAAAAGATAAGTCAAGACCACAGTAATTCTCTTGCCAGTGCTGTCAAACTTTTCTCTTAATAGTTTTCGGCCATCAGAAACTGTGACCAAGACAAAACCTGCGACAACCCACAACAAGGCAATCGCTGTTCCCACGTTGGGAGCCCCCGTTATGCCGTACAATGGGTTTAACGGAGAGTTCGTTCTCCATGCAAGGAAGACCATCCATATCCAGTATAACACACCCATGATGGGCATGAATATGAGGTCTGCCTTTACACTGGACGTTGTTTGTTGTTCCGTCATTTAGTAAACAAATAATAAACTTAATTTTTAACTGTTTTTAGTCTTATGGGAGTCGAAACACAAACAAAATTGTATATTGTGGTATATTCTATAAAAATCAATCGTTGAAATAAAAAAAAGCAAGATCTATAAGAAATACTTTTAATACATAGATAAATAATCACGCATCCAGTTTAGTATTTCACAAGTTGTTTTGCAGTCGATTTCGTTATATTTTATTACTTCTTTCATTACAGGATGGCTAAGAGGGTCTAACTGTTTTTCTTTTGCTTCTGAATAGACTTCCCATGAGATAGTCATTGCAGTTAGGCCATCACCAAGACCACCCTCCTCCCAAACCGTCTGGATTTTCCCACTCCTAAACAATGCTTTAGCTATGGATTTAAGTTTATAATCAAAAGCACCTTTTACATATAAGGGATAATTTTTTACTATTGCACCTAAATCAGTCCAATTTAACTCACTCCATTGAGGAACATTGTGTCGCTCAGAAGCTTTACGGGTATTCGTTACTTCGTGACTAGCCCAGTGAAAGACTACTGCATTCTTCAAAGAGCTTCCAGCAACATTACAACGATGGATCAAGTAGTCGTAGAACTCGGAGAAAATACGTTTTTCTTCTTCATATGTTTCTTCACGGGCTACGAAGCACTTAAACACCCATTCTCCTTCAATCATGTCACCACAACCAATCATGTAAGTAATTGGAGTGCCTCCGGCTTCAGGAAAACGTGAGAAATCATCATTAACACTATTAAAAGTCTCAAAGTCTACAAAAAACTCGGCATTCGAAGGGACAAGCCATTTTGCTTCTAACTCGTCGTTACGTGGGATAAATAGGGGGCGATTGCCATAATTAGCTTCTAAAACCGCTAAAATCCGTCTTTTCTTGACGGACTCTGAACCATTAGGAAGGAGAGATAGTACTTCAGGGTCTTGTTCTACCAGCACTTTTCTTGCAAGACCCGCACCAGAAAAAACTCCGAGATTATGAAGCTTATTTCTCATGGAGATACTTATCTCTGTGATACGAGTAATCTCATCCAATTCTTCTGCAATCTGTTTTTTAGCATTACTCCAAGGGAAAGATTCATGGTTATTCATGTTAGAATACATTTCAGAACAACAACCCGGAAAAATATTTTCTCCGTCATCAATTACTTTTTTTAGCCAACTTAAAGCACTACTAATCCTCTCATTTACTTCTTTTTCAATAGGGAGAAAAATTGGTGTTCCTGGACGGCCATTATGAGGAATTGGAGGGGGATCTCGAGCAAGTATAAAACCCTCTTTAAAAACAGGAACTATTTTAGACGTAGCATCAATATATGTTTTTAATTGGGCTACGTAAAACATGCGGTCTTTTTTTTCAAAGCTATACCCTTTTTTTCCATTCTTTGCTTTTTTAAACTTGATTTCACCAACAAGATACCCGTCAAACCCATCAAGTTTACTTTCAAACTGGGGGTATTTCTCTAAAAACCAATTTTTAGAAACGATCAAGTCTGCAATACCCCAAGAATTATTAGAATAATTAACTAGTGTCGCCTGAGAAAGAACATTTATTCCATTAGAGAGCAGTGAAACGGTTTTTTCAAAGTCTTCTTCCGGCTTAAAAGAAGAAACAAGAGGATCTACTCCAAGCGCAGAATATATTTTTTCTTCAAATTCTTTTCCTTTTTTCATGACAAGCTGATTGTATTTCTCACTCCCTGGAGGGTCCTGGGAATAACCGTTTTTTTCCCCAAATCGTTGTAACCAGTCAAGCAGAGGGTCATTATTAAAATAATTCCTTATTTGTGACACCGTAAAAAAGTCAGTCATTGAATCTTTATGCATTTGAGTTATATTCACAAAAATTACTTTTAACTATTTTTAGGGATTTAGCAAAGCCTAATTACTAGAAAGATTATCAATAACTTGGCTTTTGAAAAAATAATATTAACTGTTTTTAGGAGCGGCTCGAGATTGTCGGAGCTTGGAAAAACAACTGGGGAAGACGTGGAAAACGACGTATTCTTGATTCTTTCTCATCCTATTCGGAGAAAGATCTTACAAGAAATATTTGAAGAAGGGAGTATATCTTTTACTAAAATGTCTAAAGAATGGGGTCTATCTACAGGAGTAATCTATCACCATTTAAAGCTATTAGGCCCATTAATAAAACAAGAAAATAAAAAATATGTGTTAACAGACAAAGGATATGAAGTCTGCGAATGGTTTTTAAAAACAAAAGCAGGAAGAGTTACTGTTGAAAAAGTTAGTTTTTTTAGCGAGGCAAGTAATAGATTGCTCTACTTTATAGCAGAGCATAAAATAACGGTGATCATTGTCTTATTAGTGGGATGGTTATTTTCCTCATGGGTGTTGGCAAGCACAGGAGCAATTGTGCTAGGACCATTGTTTTACGGACAACAAATAATTAAGAGTCCTGTAATTACTTTTTTGATTAGTGTTTTAAGCTTTTTAGGGGGGGTAATATTACAATGGATATTTTTGTCAATAAATAGAAAAAAAATGTCATTACGAGGGTTCGCCGGATTCTTGTTTTCTATGACACTGACAATAATATCAATCTTAATATTGTTCGGGCTAAATTTATTAGGTACACATTCTGTGAGGGCATTATGGCTCATAACAATGATTATTTCTCAAGCATGGTTCGTAGCTACTAACACATTAGTAATTTCTAATTACTATTCTTTGAGCATTGAGAAAAGTGCATTATTCTCCATAATTATTCTTTATTTTTATGTTTTCACCTCCTTTATATTCATAACGGGGTAAAAAACAGAGAAAAAATGAATTATCTAAAGAAACTCTAAATGTTATAATTATTAAAAAATTTGAAAAAAAAGAAAGTTCTGGAACCAGAAAAATGATTTATTTTATTTAGATGCTATTATTTTATGCGTAGGAGTACTGAAGAATAGTACGTATAAGAAAATAAAGTATAACGGGATACTAATTAGTGCAGGAACAACATAATAATAACCCAGAGGAGCGATACCACCAATTAACAACCAATGAAAAATGATCATTTTCTTTTCATGGAGTTTTATTGGGAAGTCTTCATATCTTAAGATCACCGCTAGCCCGCTAAGATTCCACCCATACAAAGCGTATAATGCGTGGTAATGAAGTAGAACATCCTTCACTGCGTCATAACTTTTAGGGAAAAATTTGAGTGAGATGTATGTCACTCCCAGAATCGCAACAACAAGTAGAAAACTTAAACCCGAAGTTATAAACGCTTTTTGTTGCTTTTTCTCTCCTAAAACTATGTACATATATAGTACTAAAGAAACGGAAACGAACAAGTAGGTAGAAATAAATAGTTCCCAGTAAAGGGCTTCAAAAATAATGAATAAGAAAAAGACTATTACCCCCAGATTAATTGACCAAAAAGTGAAGGGACCTAAGAACTGGAAAAACTTGTTACTGGTTTGCTTAAGTGTTTGGAAGGTCACGGAGAAAGAGATAAGTGAAACAGGGAATGAATAACCAAGATAAAATGAACGTAACGTTAAAGTTTCAAATACAAAAACATGTCCGTATTGTTGGTTCCATATTGCAAATGATGCGATCACTAAACCAATAGATAGACATAGAAGCGCTGCATGATGGAATTTTTTTGCTACGCTTTCTTTGTTATAAAAGAAATCCCATGGGAAAAACTGAAAAGCCTTGATGCGCACTTTTTCAACAATTACTGCTAACACAAGACCAATAAAGATTCCTGCCCAATATTTCTCAAAAAAAAGAAGTACCGCATATGCCAATGAAAGAAGGAAGAATGACCACACGATCTTACTCATGTAATCTTTTTTTTCAGTATAATAAAGGAGAATAGTGCCCCCTGTTACTAAATTGTATAGGAAAATATGTAGAGAACGAAAATCATACTTGAATCCGGGAAAGAAAAGATGAAGAAAACCAAAGATAAAGGCAATCGTCATCGTTGAAAGGAACATTGCTTTTAGTTTTGTGTTCAACATAACCATGAAACATTTTGTTCAAGAATTTAATTAACTTTCTCGGCGGGAAATCCTCTCCCTTTCGGAAGGGAGGGGATGAAATCCGAAAACATTATATGTTTTTTTATATTTTTTTCTTGCAGGGCTGGGACGGCCCGTAGCGCCTGTGGAGAGAGTCTCCTCTGTGAAGCAGGAAGCCCCTCACTAAAGCAAGGGGTAGTTCACACTGAGCTAGAAAGAAAGAAAGGTTATGATCTTAGGTATTTGCTGTGCTTTACTTACAATATTTTTGAACACCACATAAGCACATAAGAATAGACGATAAGGACAATTGTTACCCCAGTACTTAATTATCTTTATTACTCTGAATTGATAAAGATTCGGGAAAGAGAGGTAAATATAGTTAATACAATAATAATCCCTACAGAATGAAAAAGAGCAGAACACAGTTATGAATAAAACAAAGCCTTTGGATTAAATTTTCCCAAAAAAATAAAAGAAAAGCCTAAAAAATCTAGAGCTCTGTGAAACGAAACCATTAACTAGTAAATACTCACTACATAAGCAACTTGAGGAGAGTATACACTCTAACACTAGTTTCTCGCATATACACTATGCCTTCGTTTGTTTTTTAATATCGATTGAACACGTTAGAAAAAATAAGAACGTTATTTTTATTACATGCAAAAAAACGAAAAACATATTTAGTTTTCGTTCAATTTCACATGATCTTGAGAATGACGCCGGTTAATTATAACCTATTTCTAAAATAACCTAGTTAAAATCGTATTTCTGAAAAATAAATGTTTTAGCAAGAATATACACGTTTTACAATTTTGGAAATATAAATTTAGTTGTGCAAAAAAACGAAAATAAGTAATAATTCGGAGTAATAGGTCAAATTTTTTCTACCGTGAGAGTTAAAAAATAAGAAAAACAGTAGTAAATTAATGTAGAAAATTCGTATTTTCGCGTTGTTAAAAAAATATGTTAATTTGACACTAAATTCAAAAATTTTAAAGCATTAGATTATAATGAGTAATATAAAAAGTAAAAAAACAATATGATTCGAAAAATAAGGTACAAAACAATGTTCAATAAGTTCAAAGGAACATACGATTAATATCACTTAATTTAAGATCCACCCCATAAGATAAAGAAATAGAAACATTGGTTATTAATTAACAGTTCATAAATAATATCTTGGGGATAAAAACAAGATATATTATCCACCAATTAACCCCATCAGCGAGAAATTACCCCCACCTAAGTACGGAGTAGAGCATGAGATAAGCCGGTGCCAATGCCGATTTGTTGTTATGGTAGATCGAGTTGTGCATATGACATTACTGGGACATCGCCTCTTATCTTCTATAGTAAAACCTTTACCCCCCTAATACCCACCTTACGAGGAAGCAATCTTGGGGCAGAGCACATTGATGAAATAGAACACACCTCACAAAAGTAATGACTAACTTTTAAGGAATATTAAGTTAGATTTAATCCATTTCATTTAAACAAAATAAAGGTATCAGGCAAAACAAACTAGAAAAAGATACAAATAACATGGTTTAGTTCCATCCCTGATATTGAAAAAAACGAAAATACTAAAAATAATAAGAAAGATCATATAAATTTATAAATTATAGGGATATTTACAAACAAATGTTTTTGGATAAAAAATATTTTACGGCATTATTTTCATTAATCACGGCCCCATAAGCCAACATGACAAAGTTATTTAAATAAAACATTAAAATTTATGGTTTATTGTTGAAATAATAACCAATAACTTTTTCATTATTTAAAAAAATTTATTCTTTGTGTAGGGAGAGCGTAGCTTGAAAATTCGCAGAAACTGTTTAATAATAAAAAAATTTAGTTCATGTGTCACATATTTAAAAATAATTGTGATACGAATTTTTATTGTTAAAAAACACAAACGAAAAGGAATAACAACACAGTTTACATGTGTATAAAATATTTATTAGAACTGTAAATTTTGATAGTTTCAAATATGCGATTTATTGATATATACCACATAATAACTATGATTAGGATCTCAAAATCTGATCTATGAAAGGAATAATTAAATCCTTGAAATTTTAGGATATTATCAAGATCCCGAAATATGACGTATAAAGTATAGAAAATATACTTTTGTTAACATATGAGATATTTAGACTGAGTAATTGACTGTTTCGTAGGGGGTACTTGAGTAGTAATGTGATACGCGTGACACATATGTTAAAAAATCGAAAATTCGATAATTAAATAATTAATAAAATATATAGATATATAATATGTATTTTCAGTAATTCATTCATTATAGAAAAAATGAATTTAAAATTAATATATGCAAAATTAATTAAACGACAAGATCCAAATAAAAACATATAATTTGTTTAATTAGTATACTGCACCATATATTTTAAACCATATTGTTTAAAAGAAATGTAGTTTGTATCAACCAACATCTTAGAAAAAAGTTTTGTAGGGATTTGAGGTGCAGGATATATTTATTATTTTAAGCCAAGGTTTAGACAGATAATGATTTCGTGATTTATGTAAAAAAATAAAACAAATAATGAAAAATAGGGAAAATGTAAAATTGGAGGAATATCTAAAAATAATAAGTGGTTTTTTATGTAGTCATTCTGAAAAAAATGTGTTGTAAGATGTTTTTTTGGAGATGTTTACGTGTTCCTAAAATAACAGTAATGTGTGTCAAGGGAATACCACTCACCATATATCAAACGTACTGGAGTACTACTGACCAAAAGAACGTTTTTAATAAAACAAGAAAATCACGCATAATTAAAGTATAAGACAAGATGTAGTATAAGTTATAACAAGAACTAAGCAGGGAGAAATAAAAAGAAATAATTCATGAATGTGTTTATTTTTTTGTTATAGTGTTTCTAATTATTGTTTTTGTGTTTTTAACGGGCGGTGAGAAATATTTTTTGTTTTCACGGCTTGTGGGGGTGTTTTGACAATGTTTATAAATGAGCTTGCAAACCCTAGATTGTACCCTAAACCGATTCTTAAAATGGGTTTAGAACACGCAAAACAACTAAAAAAATACCAGTAGCAAAAGCCGTAAACCTCGTA
>JAMOVR010000079.1 GCA_027061945.1 Candidatus Heimdallarchaeota archaeon | reverse complement strand
CCATTAATCCCACAAAGCGATTGTAAGATCTAGGAAGTCTTATATTAGGCGATAATAAATAAGATATTTCTGGTTGGTTTATTATTGAGAAAGAGACGTTTAATAGTCCTTTCATGTTTAATGGAGAATCCTGGAGAGCAAGTAATGTCCGATGTAAAATATCCGGTCTTCCTCTTTTTTCTTTATTTATTATATGATTCAATTTTTTCCAGTGATAAGTAACATCCAATAAAGGAAAACTATCATCATTAGATAATTCTAGTGCCGCATCGAAAATATGGACATAAATCATTTTCTTCCTAGATGTGATAGTTTCTGTTTTTTATATGTTTGTTTTATGTTTGTTCATAATATGTTTTTTGTAGATTTTCAAGTTCTATCCCAAAATAGTCTATTTTTGGTATATCAGGGATACTTGCCCCAAGACTACTCTTCCTTTATTTATTGTAAGAAATGTTTCGAAGGATTTTTTTAGGATTCTCTCCACAGACCCTACGGGGCATCCCGCTCCTGTCTTGATTTTGAGGATGTTTATGGAAGCGTTGTAGTCTCTGTCTGCGTTGCTATACGCAGAACAGATAAGCACTCTATCGCTTAATTTTATGTTTGTTGTTTTCCGCACCGGCGCACTTCTTACTGGTGTAGTGAGGAGAAACTTTTGAGTGTCTTACCAGCCCAGCGTCTTCCACCTTGTAATACCACATTCCTATGAACTTCCCCAGAGAAACATCAAGGATGCGTCTGTGTAATGCCTTGTTTTCCCCTTTCCTTTCATGACCGGCCCCTTGATGTTCAAGTCTTCCAATATCTTCTCCCCGTTCTTCTTCAGTCTTGACAATGCTTTCATGTTGCTTTATAACATAGCTGGTAATGATTAACTATTTGCAATGTTTTGGATTAGGCGTTTTTTAGTTCGGTGTTTTCGTCTTTTTTCAGCCTCACTATTAGTGCTTGTGTTGCGTGTGTTTCTGGGTTATTTTTCTTCCTTATTTCCTCGCCTCGTTTATTTTCCCCCCAGTAATCAGTGATATAGCTAAATAATTTTAGTGATAACTATGTGATATTAGTATTATTGGCTTTTATCTCCCATCCCACCTTGTGGAAGTGGGTTTCCCGCCAATAGGAATTAAAATCAGTAATTCACTTGAAGTTATTCTTTCTAATAATTTGTTATTTATAAAATTCTAAATGCCTTGTTAGATGATTATTAAGATTTATTAGAGTTATTTTTCCTGGAGTAGGGGTTATGTTTAACTGTTTTTGATATTCTGTTTGGGACTGCATTGTCCCACTATTTACTATTAAAATTCCTCTGTATTTATTGAACCCATGAATATGAACGTGACCCCCATGAAAAATATCAGGTAACTCTTCTATTACCAAGTGATCCTCTTTTTCGGGGACAATAGGGCTTCTTTCTCCATAAATCGGTGATAGATGTCGTATTCTAAGCATTTCTCTCATAATATCTGCAGGTCGTTCAATAGTATGCATTGGTAGGTGATTTACCATATCTAACATTGGTGTGCAATGATAAAGAAGTGTTTTTACACCATGAGTTCTCACTAAGGAAGGATTTGAAACTAGGTATACATTATCCATGTCTGCTAATGAATTTGCAAAAGAACTTGGAATTTTTGGTTGTGGCTCTGCTCTTCTTACCATATCATGATTTCCAGGAATAACAAAAACAGTAACGTCATCAGGAAATTCATTAATAAAAGATGCAAAGACATCGTATTGCTCATTGATATCATCAATTAGCAAATCATTTTCCTGCTTTGGATATACCCCGATTCCATCTACTTCATCACCGGCAAAAAACACGTATTTTACTTTAGGCCCTAATCTTTTTTCCCATTCCTTCGTTCCTTCTCCTCTTAGAAATTTAATGAATCTCTTAAAAACGGGTGCTAAAAATTCTTTAGAACCAACATGAATATCTGATAAAAATGCAGCATAAACTGGGACGTCAGCATAATTAATCTGATGTTTATAGGGGACATCTGGCCATATTATCTCATCTGGAAAAAATAATCCATTTTTAGTTGTTCCAACGAATCCGAGAACTGAATCTAACAAGATGGCTTGACTGTCCTCCATTAGTCTCTTGTTGTTCCGGTTTAATAATACTGCTTGTTGTCCTGTTTCATCTTCTACTGTTAATAAGATATGTCCATTTTTTGTTGTTCTTTTATCAGTAATCATTGCAATAATCGCAGTTTTCTCTCCGTCTCTTATTGAAGCAATTTTTTGGCTAGCAGCAAGTTCTTGTCTAATTTTCAAAATTTTACTTAGTTTTTTATACCTACTTTGGAAATACTCAACAAAATCGTCAACAGTTCCTCTAAATTTTTTAGGAGTAAATACATCTTTTATTATTTCTACTTTAGGTTCAAAGTTTCTAAGGATCGGCTCATTTATAATACTTTTAGTATCTTGATTTAACAGCTCAGGTTCAAACAAGTCTTGTTTGCCATAAATACGTTCTGAATACTGCACTATTCTATTAGTAGTATTTTTGGTTGGTGAAAAATTAGCAAACGTTTTTTCATTTCCTTTTTTTGTGTGAATCTGTTTTTGTTTTATTTTTTCCCATGTGTCTATATTTTCAAGGTCTCTTATACTAATTACATTGTTTTTTACCAGTTCGAAACCATTATTTACTAATTCTAATGGGTTTTTTTCTTTACTAAAAAAGAAGGTGACTTCAGGGGTAAGAAGGGCATTATTCTCAAGAAATAATTTTGCTATCTTCTTCAGAACCATTTTTCTGCTTGTTTTTAATGCCACGATTATTACCCCTTGAGTATGTAATGCAAATAATTTTATTTTTTTATTTTTTACTTCTTTTTTGTGAAATTACTAGTATTCCGTTATTAAAATCAATTTCAATTGCTTTTTTCGGATCTATCTTTCCGTTATGAGGGATATTTATCTCAATTTTTTTAGGCGTATTAATTGATTCTATGTGTACATTGTCTAGAGAAACCCATGCTTTAATATTTTCTTTTGAAGTGATCTCGGGAATTTCAACAATTAATTCCCAACCGCCACCGTCTTCTGCAGGGATTTCTACCCACTCATGATATCTTTGTTCAATAGTCTCTTTTTTGTTTTCTTGTTTTTCTTCGACAATATTTTTCATGTTAGGGTTGATTGGGTTAATAACGGGGTTTCCATCTGGATCCATGGTTATTTGGAAACCCATTGCAAATCCAGGGAAGCCTTGATTTTTTTGTAGTTCTTTCATTACTTCTTCT
>JAMOVR010000078.1 GCA_027061945.1 Candidatus Heimdallarchaeota archaeon | reverse complement strand
TTTCGGATATAGTATTGTTTGTGGTATTTGGCCGGAAGGGATTATAAAGCTTCTCCTCGGGGCCAAGTATGTCCACTCTGCTCCTATCTTGCGGATTCTTGCCCTTGGTATGTCCTTTCTTTCTTTGGCCAGTTTGTTTTTTGCCCGTCTTCTTGGGGAAGAAAGATATGGTTTCCTTTGGGGAGCCCTTTTTTGCATTCTCCTGACCACAGGAGCGGTGGTGTTTAAATGGCATCGTTCCGGTACAGAAATAGCCTTTTGGGTTTTAATTGGAACCTTTCTTTCTTTTCTTTGGGTCGTATGGTTTTGGTTAAGGGGAGGTGCAAAGTGTTCTTTGTCCTAATTTTTTTCTCTCTTTTTCTCTGGTCTGCTGTTTGTTCTGCCCAAGAACCAGAAATATTTTTGGTAACTCCGCTTTCAAATGGCCTCAAAAGTGTCGAAAAGCTAGATTTCCCCTCCTTCTACCTCCCTAAAGATGACGAATTTGAAATAAAAGTTTTCCTTGAGCCTCAAAAAGAGAGAAGGCCTGTAGTTATTTCCCGAAAGGAGATACCTTTTGAAGGATCATGCCCTTCCGGATGGATTTGCAAATTTCACAAAGACCAGGCGCGCTTTCTAATTCTTGATCCTCAAAACTATTTTTCTCTCCACTATCAATTTGATAATACCGTAAATGTTTTTGATTATCCCTTGCTAAGGTTTCGTTTTAGATCAGATGACTTTGAGCCGAATATAAGGGTTATTGTTGAAATAGATAGTGATGGAGATAAAAAGTCAGATGTTTCTTTTGAGGGCTTTTATCCGGTAGAGGATCAGCCAATTACCCACCTTTATGAAGAAAAGATAGCAGATCAAAAATTTGTTCCTAAATCGTATATCTATCTGGTCAAGCGCGAACTAGGTCTTTCTGTCTCTCCGGAATGGCGCTATTCTTACGATAACCAGAATACTTTTCTTCAAAAAAGATACAATTTGCCCATAAAGGAAGGCACTTATTTGAAACTTATCTTTTCCCGAGATGCTCCTTTCCGTGGAGTAAACTTTTTCATTGATTCTGACGGAAACGGACGAAAAGATCATCTTGTTCTTTGGGAACAGATGGTCAAAAATGTGACAAAAAACGATAATCTCGAAGTAGAGATTGATTTAGCACAAACCTTAAAGAAGTTAAACATAGATATTTCTAACGCGCGTCTTTATGAGTTGATCGTTTATTTGCAGGCTCCGCCAAGGGAAGTTATCGAGAAAAAATTTTTTAAAGAACTGATCTTATTGAAAAAAGGTGTAGCAGAATCTAGCCCCATTCCTGTGGAAGGATCTGATGTTAACGGTTTTCGTGAAGTTTACTTTGATGTCAAAAAAGCCCTTGAAAAGGCTGCTATTTACAACGGGAAAATTCTTGCTTTAAAAGTGTCTCTCTTCTTCAAAGAAAGGGGAGAATATCTTTTCTACACTCCAGAATTTGTCAATAAAGTTGCAATGCCTGTCTCTAAGTTTTTGTTTGAACCTTTGAGAGAACTCAAGCGCTTTCTTCCCGTTTCTTTTTTTCCGGATGAATATGTTTCCGCGTTCGATGTGTTCTGGTTCCGTGATTTCTCTTTACATCAAGAAGATGAAGCCTCTTATGAAAGAGGCGATCTATCTTTCCCTCCCTTGCATGTTCAAACAAACGATTGTTTTTATCGTTTAAGTTCTGACAATGGAACTTTTTCCTGGCAAGGTTACTTTTTGCCATCATCCCCCCTCAACAAGGCCCATGCCTACTGGCAAATGAGAATAGATTTGCCTTTTGATAACCTTTCAAAGCTGGAGATATCGGGCCTTGATATTTCCGGAGATGTAGAAAAATGGGTCAAGTTTTCTTCTGCTAACGGGGAAGCCCTGGTCCCTCTGGGCTTTTTCCTTCAAAACGGCTCCTTGCTCTTCACCCGAGACTATTTAAAAGACATGGCTTCCGTGAGCATTCTGCTTTTTCCGGAGTCTCCGGGTGCTAGATGGCAGATGTTTCTCGATGATTTGAAGGTTTACCTGTGTGAAAACGGTCAAACTCCTTCTCACTGCAAGGAAAGAGTCATCTCTTACAAGTTTATTTTTTCAAAACTGGAGCAATCTTTTAAAGAATCATCATCCGGTGTCCTTTTTAGGATCAGGGCGCCTCGCCTTTTGGCCACCAAAGACCTTTCTCTCCGGGTTCCCTCTCCCCTGTTTTTTGTTTCTCACTATGAAGGACTGCCCTGGTTGAGGCTCCTCCTCCTGGGCGAGGGCCGGAAAATGTCGTTTTTTGTTCCCCACGGCTATGCTGTTCCCCTGCCGAAAGTTGAAGGGAAATTCCGGCTGGAGCTCTGGGCTAAACCAGATAAGGCTTTAAAATCACTCTCTGAACCTTCGAAAGAATGGCTTTTTCTGAAAGATTGGGCCCTTCTTACTTTCGAGAAGAGGGCCCTCTCCGAGGAGAACGAACTCCCTTCCCGCTGGTTTCAGAAAGAGGCGCGGATTTTCGTAGCGAAAAAGGAGCTCTTTCCCCCGCAGAGGAGCTTTTTGCTTTCCTGGAAAGTTCCGAAAGAGATAAGGAGATCTCAACAGCCGCAGAGATTTGTGCTCCGTTACGCCTTTTCGGACCCCGTTCGAGGAAAGGTTTTCCTGAAGGACCGTCGCCATCCCCGACAATGGGAGATCGAAGATGAGGGAGAGATCGTTCTTCCTTTGGATGATTGGGAAGAATTGCCTTCGGAACTTGTACTTGAATGGAAGCTCGTGCCTTCTGGTCCCCTTTCGCCTCTTCTCATCGAAGAGGCCTTTTTTGAAGTCCTGGCGGTTCCTGTGTCGTGGGAGAGAATCTTCCAGGAAACGGTCCCGGGTCTTCTTCTCCTTGACGGCAGGCCGCTTCATCTGGACTGGGATGGTCGGCAGACGCTGTTTCTCGAAGGTGATTGGCTCGTTGGCCCCACCATTCGTCTGGGGGCCGGGGAGCATCAAATAGAACTTCGAGATGATGAAGATTTTATCCTCCGGGCCGTTGTTCTCGAGGCCAAAAGCATTTATCCCCCGCCGGAGGAACTCTCCGGGCAAGTGTCTCCCCCATCGAGACATTTTCCGAGATTCCTGGGGCGATTTTTTAAGGTTGCTCTCCTTGCCGCGGGATTGTTTCTCCTTTTCCGTTGGAAGAGGATTCGCCCCGTTCTTCGGGCCTTCAAGGAAAGATTGGCCCGGCTTTACGGAATCCTTCCGGATCCCGTCTATGCTTTTCTGTGGTTTGTCCTGGCGGCGGTCTTCTATGAAAAAGGGTTGGGAGAATTGGCGCAAAAGGGGGAAAACCTCTGGTGGACGTGGGGCGGGATCTTTTTGGTCCTCTCCTATCACCATTTCATAAAGGCCGTGAAAGGTCTTTTGACCAGGCATTTTCCTCGCTTGTCTAAATACGTTTACCGCGGCCCGGGCACACCTTACATTTGCGGATTTATAGTGATTCTTCTCTTTTGTGCCCTTTTGCTATTGATGGGCCTTGAGCCGGTGGCCAATCAGCTGGCCATCATCGGATATTATTTGTTGGTGGTAGGGGTGGTGAAAGAGTTTTGGGCTTTCGTGAAACAGCGCGACAAGGAGGAAACAGTTTAAAAGATTAGAGCTTCGAAGAATCCTTTTTCGCGAGGCGAGCGTTCAAATACTTTCAAATTTCTTGGTGGGAGCTCTGGCCTTTGGTCTAAACGTCTTTCTGGCCAGGTTCCTTTTTCCTTCCGAATTCGGAAGATACCAGTTTGCCATTACTTGCGGGGCCTTGGCGGCGCTTATCCAGGATGCCGGTTTCCGCACCCTTATCTTTCGCGAAGAAGCCGGTGCGTCTCGGGGGTTCTCTTTACCTCCGTTGTCCTGGCTGTTCTGGAGACATCTTCTACCGACGACCGCCTTTTTTTGTTTTTTGGCCCTTGTGTTTGGCTATACGCTCCTTTTGCCAAGCACCATCTACTTTGCTTTTTTTGTTTGGTGTTCGTGGATTTCCTCCTGCCTAAAGGGAAGGCGCTGTTTTTTGGAAGAAAGTGGCTCAAGCACTTCCTTCAGGCTTACGACGGTTCTCTGCGGTCTTTCCCTGGCGAGCCGTTTTTCCTCTGCTAATGGCGCCCTCTGGGGTTTGGCCTTGGGAGGGGTCCTCTGGGGGCTCGTGAGCTGGAAAATGATCTCCGGGCTTTGTGGCCGGACAAATTCGTCCCCCTTCCGGGTTTCTTTAAGAAAACTTTACGCCGCGAGCCTCTCTTTTTTGCTCATCGATCTTTTCACCACCATTTATTTCCGAATGGATATCGTTATGTTGAACTACTTTAGGTCTTCAGAGGAGGTTGCCTATTATGCGGCTTCCTATCGTCTTTTCGAGGCGGTGATTTTCGCCTCTACACCTCTAATGCACATCTATTTTGCTTATTTTCGTCCTCTTTTTCTGGCTCGCGAGAAGGAATCACGGCCAATGTTTTTCTTTTCCCTTGCGGCGGCCTTGTTTATCGCGGCGGGTTTGCTCTTCGTAGCCATCCTGGGAAGAGAAAAGATTTTGACCTGGCTTTACGGGATGGATTATCTCCGGGCCAAAGATTCCTTCGTTTGGCTGATGTTTGCTCTCCTTTTTGCTCTTCCGAACTATATTCTCACCCAGACGGTGATAGCCTCTGCCAAAGAGAGGCTTTATGTGTGGGCCGCCGCCGGGACAGCCCTCTTCAATTTCGTGGCCAATTGTTTTTTGATCCCCCTCAAAGGGGGCCCGGGAGCAGCGATAACCACGTTTTTAAGTGAGGCATTGCTCTTCTTTTGTCTGCTCATCTGCGGAAGAACTATCTGGGGGCGGAAGTGGCAGAAAAGTTGAGGATTATCGTCAACGCCATTCCCCTGGTCAACATCAAGACCGGTGTGGGGCGCTACATAGAGGGACTTTATCGCGAGCTCCAGAAAATTAAGGGGCTGGAGATAGGCTTCTTTGACGGACAAACGGTTTCCTCCTCCATGCCCTCTTTGAGAAGCATAGGCTCTTGGGCCAAAAAGGCCGATCTTTTTTGGCGACTCCCCACCCCGATAGCTCTTTGCCTCAGGCTGATTTTGCACTTCCGGCGGGAGCTAACCTTTAAGAGGTTGGTTTCGGAGTTCGACCTGTATCACGAAACCAGCTTTTTTCCCTTCCGAAGTCCTGTCCCTGTGGTCTTCACCATTCATGACCTTTCTCTCTTGAGGTTTCCGGAATGGCATCCCCGCGAGAGGGTCATTTTTTGGCGACTATTTTTCAGGAGGCGGCTGAAGCAGGCCAAGGAGATAATTTGTGTTTCCGAGTTTACCCGAAAAGAAGTGAGAGAGTTTTTGGCTATTCCTGAAAAACGTCTTCATACCACGCTCTTGGGTTACGATCCTTTCCTTTTTCGGCCGGCTTCCTCCGAGGAGAAAGAGAGAGTGCGGAAAAAATATTCGCTCCCAGAGGTTTTCTACCTGGTTTTGGGGACCGGGGACCCGCGCAAGAATTTCCGTCTCGTGGACAAAGCTTCGCCTCTTTTGCCTCATCCGGTAGTTTCTGCTGGCTGGTCTGGATGGTCTTCGAGCCCGGAGAAGAGGATCCACTTCCTGGGATACGTTCCCGATCGCGACTTGGCAGGGCTCTATTCCTTGGCCAGGGCTTTCATCTTTCCCAGTCTCTATGAAGGTTTTGGTCTTCCGGTTTTGGAAGCTATGGCCTGCTCGTGTCCGGTAGTAATAAGTAAAGAGGCGAGTCTTCCCGAAATAGGCGGAGATGCGGCCTTATATATAAAAGATGTCAACGATCCCTTTTCTCTGGTAAAGGAAATAAAAAAACTTGAGGATCCGTTTTTTAGAAATGAGAGGAAAAGAAAGGTGCTCCGGCAGGCGCAGCGTTTTTCTTGGGAAGACACCGCTCAAAAAACCCACAAAATCTTTTTAAAGGCCCTCCGGTAAACATGGCTCCAGAAGGGGTTATTTTGCACGACTTCTTTCGCGGGATAGACGGAGGAGGGAGGGTGGTAGCTACGCTTTCCAAGGCGTTTGGCTGGCCTATTGTTGCCGGGGAAATAGAAGATGAAAAATTCCTGAACCAGGAAGAAATAAAGGCTTTTTCGCTCAAATGTCTCCGCCGGAGTCTCCTTTCCCGTTTTTCCCAAACCTTGGCCTACATCAATTGTTTTAGAAAGTTCTCCTGGGCGCGAGATTTTATCGTCTTTAGCGGTCAGCTAGCCCCTTTGGCCGCGAAAAAAACACAAGGGCACAAGATACTTTATTGCCATACTCCTCCGCGGATTCTTTACGACGCTCGTGAAGAGACGTTGGCTCAATTGTCCTTCCCGGGCCGAGCTCTATTCAGGCTTCTACTCTTTTGGTATCGTTCTCTTTACGAAAAGGCGCTGCGAGAAATGGACGTCTTGATTGCCAATTCCCAGAATGTCCGGAGGCGCCTTCAAAAGTACGTAGCTCTTGATGCTGAGGTTATCTATCCTCCGGTGAAAGTGGAAAAGTTTAAATGGATTTCCCAAGAACCTTTCTTTCTTTCCACCGCTCGTTTGGCCCCCCTCAAAAGAGTCGATATCGTCATCGAGGCTTTTAAGCGAATGCCGCACAAGCATTTGGTAGTTGTCTCTGGGGGACCGGAAGAGGGGAGGCTCAAGGCTTTGGCCGCGGGGGCGCCAAACATACAGTTTTTGGGCTGGGTCTCGGATAGGGAATTGTGCGATTTGCTCGGCAAGTGCTTGGCTACCGTCTACATCCCCAAGGATGAGGATTTTGGTCTTTCACCAATAGAATCCATGGCCGCGGGGAAGCCCGTTATAGGCGTGGCGGAAGGCGGGCTTCTGGAAACCGTAATTCACAGGGAGACGGGAATTCTTTTGCCCTCTAATCCGTCTCCGGAAGATTTAATCCGCGCCGTGGAATTTTTAACGCCAACACGCGCATTGGAAATGAAGGAGGCGTGTGAGAGACGGGCAACCCTTTTTTCGGAAGAAAATTTCATCGAGCGATTTAAGGAACTAGTCTTTGGTTCAACTTCTATTGGATCGTGGTTATGGTGAACTGGGTTTCTTTTTTGTTAAGTTCTTTGAAAGATATAATTAGTTGCCAATAATTGGCTTGAAGTATAAAAATTAATAATTGGAGGAACAGTATGGATAATAAAGATTTTAAAACTGTTTCTATTCCGACTACTCTGTATAAGAAAATTGAAGAACAAATTGAAGGAACAGAATTTTCTTCTGTGGAAGATTATATAATTTTTGTTTTGGAAGAGATCCTTAAAGAAGATGAAGATTCGGAAAGTGCTCTTTCTCCTGAAGAGGAAGAGCTTGTAAAAGAAAGATTAAAAGGGTTGGGGTATTTATAATGTTAGTTGTAGGGATTGATGGAGCTACTTGGAAAGTAATTGATTCTAATCTTCATGATCTTCCCACTTTCGCAAAGCTTAAAAAAGAAGCTAAATGTTCGACTATTACGTTGGCCCAAAAGCCCTGGTCTCCATCTGTCTGGTGTTCAATGTTTTCAGGTAAAACACCAGAAGAGCATGGACATAAAGATTTTGTCCAAAATGGACGTTTGGTTAGACGGGAAGATATTCCGGTACAATTTATTTGGGATATATTGCACGCTGTAGGGATCCCGGTAAAGGTTCTTAATGTTCCTTTTGTGATTCCACCTTATTGCTTCAATATCCGCTTTGAGCCAGTGGCGCAAGGTTTACCTATAGAAGAACACGAATTACTAGAGGAAATTCAAACAGTAACCTCTGAGGCTCTAGAAGTTTTAAGTTCTAATAAGCCAGAATTATTTATTGTAGTTTATACGGCTCTTGATAGGCTTTCTCATCTTCACTGGGGAGAGCCGATATTAATCGATTACTATAAAAAAATTGATGCCGCTTTAGGGCAGTTACTCGAACATGATGAAGAATTTATTGTTATTTCAGATCATGGCTTTTGCTCATATGATGAGGCACCTATTCGCACATTGCCAAAAAGAACCCCAAAAGGTGAAATAAAAGGAGATCATCATCCTGAGGCTATTTTGATAACAAAAAATATCAATTTTTCTATTGACCAGCCAGAAGATGTTTTTTACTGTCTCAAAAAAAGATTCTTAGGATTATAGAAGGAGTCTCGTGATGGACAAAAAATTACAAAGTTTATCTTTGCCTGAAAAAATAGGTTATGCACAAAGAATCATCAAAGAAGCTTTAGATAAATATCAAAGGACAGCACTAGCTTGGACTGGCGGGAAAGATTCTACTCTTCTATTGTGGTTAGTTCGCACAGTTTGTCTTGAAAACAATAAAGATTTACCCGCTATCATTTTTATAAATGAAGGTGACGTTTTTGAAGAAATTAATAAATTTATTCAAGAAGTTTCGACAAAGTGGAATTTAAAGGTAATAGAATTAAAGAATGAAGACGTTTTAAAACAAGTCAATAAAGTTGGAGATATAATCAACGTGGACCAATTGAATGAAATCAATAAAAAAGAGCTTAAAGATTTGGGAGTTGAAGATAGTGAGATTCCATTCGAGCCCGAGTCATTTGTCGGGAATCACCTGATGAAAACTATTCCATTAAAAAGATTTATTGAAGAAAATAATATTCAAGCACTTTTTACTGCTATCCGTTGGGATGAACAAGAAGCCAGAAAAGAAGAGGATTTCTTTTCTGAAAGGCAAAATCCAGATCATGTAAGAATTCATCCTATACTTCATTTTACTGAAAGGGATGTATGGGACGCCATTATGACCTACAATATTCCATATTGTTCTTTATATGCCCAAGGTTATCGCAGTTTGGGGGCAAAATCTACCACTTTTAGAGTGGCAGATGTTCCGGCTTGGGAACAAGACCTTGAAAATACTTCGGAAAGAGCCGGCCGTGCACAGAATAAAGAAGCAATTATGGAGAGATTGAGATTGTTGGGGTATATGTGAAAATGAAAAAAGCTTCAATTGTTGTGCCCGTTTATAACGAAGAGAAGATATTAGAAACTTTTTTTAATAAATTATCTAAGGCATTGGAAGAAATTCCTGGCTTTGACTGGGAAATTATTTTTGTTGATGATGGAAGTAATGATGGTTCTTGGGAAAAAATTAAAAAGATAGTCAATATCTCTCCATATAGAATTAAGGCTTTCCGTTTTTCTCGAAATTTTGGTAAAGAGCTGGCTCTTACAGCTGGTATTGAACATGTAGTAGATGCTGATTTGGCTATTTGTATTGACGCTGATCTTCAGCATCCGCCTGAACTTATTAAAGAAATGGTTAAACGCTGGTTTAATGGCGCCGATATTGTAGTAGCCGTCCGTCAGGATGTGGAAGATTTTTCTTTTTTCCGCAAGTTTGGTTCAAAAATTTTTTATTGGATTATGTCTCGTTATTCTTCTACAAATCTTTGTCCTGGATCTACAGATTTCCGCCTTTTAGATAAAAAAGTGATTGAAGTTTTAAAGACTTTTAGGGAAAGAACTCGTTTATTTAGAGGACTGATAGATTGGATGGGATTTAAAAAGGATTTTGTTTATTTTATTGCTCCTGGGAGAAATAATGGGTCTTCTTCTTTTGGTTTAAAAACTTTAATTAATTTGGCTATTAACAGTTTTACGGTTTTTTCTCTTTTACCTTTGAAATTTACTGGCTATTTGGGTTTATTTATTACTTTATTTTCTTTTCTGTTGCTTCTATTTATGTTTTTTGCTAAATTTTTTATGCATTGGACAATAAGACCTATTGCTTTTTTTGTTGTGTTTAATACTTTTTTATTTGGTATTGTTCTTTGTGCATTAGGGCTTATTGCCCTTTATATAGGTCACATTTATACAGAGGTTGTTGGACGTCCTCTGTATATTATCAAAGAATCCCTTCAGAAGACAAGTTTTAATGAAAATTCTAATTTTCAATTGGCGTGACATCAAAAATCCTGAAGCTGGTGGTGCTGAGGTTTACACTCATGAGATTGCTAAACGTCTTGTTAAAAGAGGTCACGAAATAACTTTGGTATCTGCTGGTTTTAAGGGAGGAAAATTAAGAGAAGTTGTTGATGGAGTGTCTATTTTCCGAGTTGGAAATAAGTATACAGTTTATTGGCAGGCTAAAAAACTTTATCATAATTATTTGTATCAAAAAAAATTTGATATTTTGCTTGATGAAATTAATACCCGTCCCTTTTTCTGTGTTAAATTCGCTAAGAATAAAGCTAAAGTGGTGGCTCTTGTTCATCAGTTGGCTAAGGAGTTTTGGTTTTATGAAATGCCTTTCCCTTTCAGCTATGTAGGTTACGCTCTTGAAAAATACTGGTTGTCTGCTTATAAGGACGTTCCTACAATTACAGTATCACTATCAACTAAAAAAGACTTAGAAGATTGGGAGTTCCGAAATATAATAATTGTTCCTAATGGAATAAATGTGGAACCTGTGTCTCAAGTTCCACAAAAAAATGATCATCCGACTATTATTTTTGTTGGTCGAATGAAACGAGCTAAAAAACCACAGGATGTTGTTGAAGCCTTTGAGATAGTTAAGAAAAAAATAAATAATGCCGAATTGTGGATGATTGGTGATGGCTATATGCGTGAAAAACTCCAAACTACAAAACCAAAAGGGGTTAAATTTTGGGGTTATATTCCCGGGAATAAAAAAAACGAATTAGTCAAAAAATCTTGGCTTATAGCTGTTCCTGGTGTGAGAGAAGGATGGGGACAAGTAGTTACAGATGCGAATGCCCTGGGAACCCCAGCGGTGGGTTATAACATTCCGGGGTTAAGAGATTCTATCCAGGATGGATATAATGGCATTTTAGTGGATCCAGATCCTCAGTCACTAGCTAATGGTATTTTGACTCTTATTAAAAATCAAAAATTGAGAGAAAATCTTAGTAAAAACGCTATTGAATGGGCTAAACAGTTTAGTTGGGATAAAAGTGCTGAAAAATTTGAAAAAATTTTATCAAATTTGTTGTAACTTGGGTTCTAATAAGGATAAATGTTTATGAGACATAGTCAACCTATTGAGCGTAAAACAGATGAAAGATATCCTTTGGTGTCTGTGGTGATACCAACTCATAATAGAAAAGATAAATTGATAAGATTGATTTATTCGGTTTTGCAAAGTAATTATCCAAAAAATAAACTAGAAATAATTGTTGTTGATGATGCGTCGACGGATGGTACTTGTGCAGCAATTTTGACTAGATTTCAAGAGTTAATTTCTAAGGAAACATTAAAGATAGTGAGCCAGAAAAAAAATATCTTTTTAGCAAAAGCAAGAAATATTGGGATGTCTTTTGCGAAAGGTAAATATATCTTTTTTGTAGATGATGATAATATCCTTGATAAGGATTGTGTTCTTCATCTTGTTGATGTAATGGAATCAGATTCTAGGATTGGTGTTGCTGGGCCTCTTATGTTCTATTATTCTTGTCCTAATAAGATATGGTGTGCTGGCGGAAAATTAAATTTTATTTTAAGGCCTTATCATCTTTTTAAGGGAAAAGATATTCGTAGAATTAAATTGTCTTCAATAATTGATGATATTGATTATTTCCCTAATGCATATATGGTTCGGGAAAATATTTGTGCTTTTGTGCAACATGATGATAAAAATTTTCCCCACAATTGGGAAGAGCAAGATTTTTGTATTAAAATTAAAAGAATGGGTTATAAAATTGTAACCGTTAAAAATGCTAAAATATGGCATGATATAGATTATGATGGTTATATTACAAGATTGGGTCCTTTCAAGACGTACGATCAAGCGAAATCTAGAATAGTCTTTTTAAGAAAGTATGGTAATTTATTTCAAAAAATATCGTTTTGGGCAGCCGTTTTTCCCGCATCTACGTTTTATTATCTTTATAAAATTTTAACTGTACCTTCAGACTCAAAACTTGAAATTATCAGGAGTTATATAAAAGGAACTATTGAGGGGATAAAGTGCAAAAATTTAGAGAACAATTGAGAGATAAAATATTTAGTTTAAACTTGTTTTTAAAAAGTAAAAAGGTGAGGTATCTATCTATAGTTGGTTTGCTATCTAAAGTTTTATTTATAAATTTTAAGGAAGGCTTCAGTATTTTTTCAGAGCATTGGGATAATTTATTAATTTTAGATGCTTGTCGTTTTGATTTTTTTTCTGCAGAAATTCAGCGAAGACAGATTAGTGGAAATTTAAGTTATAAGTTATCACGAGGCTCTATGACCGAAGAATTTCTTATTAAGAATTTTACTGAAAATTACTATTCCAATATTGTATATGTTACAGCTAATCCATTTGTTGATTTAGTGTTAAAAGAAAAAGTTTATAAAATAATTCCCGTATGGAAGTATGCTTGGGATAAATATTTAAAAACTGTTCCTCCTTATAAAGTATGCAAGTTCGCTCTGAAAGCTAAAAAGAAATATCCGGATAAAAAAATTATTATTCATTTTATGCAACCTCATTATCCTTTTATTGGATTTTCTTTTAAAAAAGAGACAGGAATCTCTGAAATGGTAAGTGCTATAAATAATAAAAATAGATGTTGGATGGATATCGATATTTGGGATTTATTTTTTGATGGTGCCATTACTATTGAAGATATAATTTCTGGTTATAAACAAAATTTAAAAATTGTCATGAATGCTGTTGAAGATTTGATTAAAAATCTAGATGGTAAAATAGTGATAACGTCTGATCATGGAGAAGCTTTTGGAGAAAAATTGCATAGATTGGTTCCACTTAAAGTTTATGGCCATCCTAGAAGGGTGAAAATAAAATCACTTATTAAAGTTCCTTGGTTTGTAATATTCAAGGAAAAGAATTTAAAACATTTAAAAACTGTTAGTAGAATTAGACGTGTCACTTCAAGATTTCCTGTTTAGTTATGTTTAGACAGAGACCTTGGCCATTTTTTTTGCTTGTCATTTTTGTCTTTATTTTAATTTTGTTTACCTTTCATGATTTAATTTTTGCTCCTTCTGATCAAATTCTTATTTATAAAGACACTAGATATCCAATCTTTTTGAAAAAATTTGTAAATTTGTATTACTATGCTTGGGATGATATTCATGGATTGCCCTCTATTCATTTGCCAAAGTTATTGTTTATAACTTTTTATTTTCCT
>JAMOVR010000077.1 GCA_027061945.1 Candidatus Heimdallarchaeota archaeon | reverse complement strand
AGACAAAATTTTAGCATATGAAGGCCTACTTGAATGTTTTTTACCCTTTTATGATTTTCCCATTAGAAAAAATGTGTCCTAAATTGGACAATATGTGTCAATTTAGACATAAGGTTGAATAAGTATGGTGTGTCACAGTTTTTTTGATTTTATAAAAATTAAATGGAGCGCAGTAAGGACTTTGATAATAAAAAAATGAAAATTGTAAAACATAAAATAAGTTGTTATGTTATCAAGTATTAAGTTATTTTTCATTTCAAATGGAGGTAGGGAGTATATGAAAAAAAACAGTTGTTTTGTAATTTGGATTGCATTTTTGACTTTTTTGTTTTTAGCCAGTTCAGTATTGGCTGCACCACAAGATGATTTTGTCATTACCATAAAGACAGATAATTATGGAATTTCTTCTGATACACAGTTTACAATTCCGACCCATTCTGGAGAAACTTATAATTATAATGTGGATTGCGACAACGATGGGACGGATGACGCAACTGGAGTGACTGATAGTTATACATGCAATTATACTGCTGCTGGAACCTATACCATAAGGATAAAGAGAAACGATGGCGGGGCTGCTGGCACATCTTGGAATGGTTTTCCTCGAATTTACTTTAACAATTCCGGAGACGGAGATAAAGACAAAATCCTTTCTGTTAATCAATGGGGGACAGTGAAATGGAGTAGCATGGGCAGTGCTTTTGCTGGATGTAGGAATTTGAATTCTGCTACAGCTATTAATAATGGAGGAGGAGCTGTTCCGGATTGGGCGACTGATGCACCTGACTTATCAAGCGTAACAGATATGAGTGTGATGTTTTATGAAACTGTAGCTTTCAATCAGGATATAGGGGAGTGGGATACTTCTAATGTGACAGATATGAACTATATGTTTTTTAATGCCTTTTCCTTTAATCAGGACATAGGGGATTGGGATACTTCTAATGTGGAGAGTATGAGCGGGATGTTTAGGGGGGCGTCTGTCTTTAACCAAGATATAGGAGATTGGGATACGTCCAAGGTGACAAATATGGGTTGGATGTTTGCTGGCGCTTCTTCCTTTAATCAGGACATAGGGGATTGGGATACTTCTAATGTGGAAAATATGAGCGGGATGTTTGGTATGGATAATTGGTGGGGGCGGGAGATAGAATATACATCGGCCACCTCCTTTAATCAGGACATAGGGGATTGGGATACCTCCAAGGTGAGAGACATGAGTTGGATGTTTGCTGGCGCTTCTTCCTTCAATCAGGATATAGGGGATTGGGATACTTCTAATGTGGAAAATATGAGTATTATGTTTTTTTATGCCAAAGCTTTTAATCAAGATATAGGAAAATGGGACACCTCCAATGTGACAGATATGAGTGCAATGTTTAGAAATGCAACTGTTTTCAACCAAGACATAGGGGATTGGGATACTTCTAATGTCACAAGTATGAATTCGATGTTTTATGAAGCTGTAGCTTTCAATCAGGATATAGGGAATTGGGATACTTCTAATGTGAGAATGATGTTAGGAATGTTTTTTGGCGCCTTCTCTTTCAATCAGAATATTGGTAGCTGGAATGTAACATCATTGATTCATGCAGGTCGGATGTTTTCAGGAGTTACTCTTTCAACAGAAAATTATGATGCACTTCTGATTGGTTGGAGTGCCCAGAATCTGAACAATGACGTAACATTCTCTGGCGGAAGCTCAACATACTGCAACGGAGAAAGTGCAAGAACAAAGATGGTGAATGATTATAATTGGCGTATTACTGATGGAGGTAAGGCTTGCTCAAGTGATCCAGAGGATAGGGATAATGATGGAATAAAGGATGATGTGGAAGATAATGGACCGAATCATGGAGATGGTAATGGAGACGGAGTGCCCGATAAAAATCAAGCGAATGTTACTACATTACAGGCAGCCAATGGCAATGGAGCTATAACCATTGAAGTAAAAAGTGATATAACGTGGGATTCATGTGATTATTTAAAAAATGTTACAGCAGTTGTTACCAATCCTAGCGATCCTGATGGCTATATTTATCCATTCGGGCTTGTGGGTTTTGAAATACCCTGTTCAGAGTTAGCTCATGTAAGGCTTTATTTCCATAATGCATCAAGTTTATCTGGTTATACGTATAGAAAATATGGACCTACTCCTCCAGATTTTACAACTCCGAGTTGGTACACTATGGAAGGTGCTATTTTTGGGAGTGTAGAAATAGGAGGGAGAACAGTAGCATATGTGGAGCTTAATCTGACAAATGGCCACCTTGGTGATGATACTGATGCAAGTGACAATATAATAGTTGATGTTGGGGGCCCGGGACAAATAGCAGCAGTTATCTCAACACCAACAGATGTTCCCACATTAAGCGAATGGGGCATGATTGTATTTTCACTGTTGGCAGGACTTTTTGCATTGAAAATGGTAAGAAAAAATAACGCATAACTCCTTATTTTCAGAGGCAGTTTATAAGCTGCCTCTGCATTTTTATTTATATTCATATTTCGCTCCTAATTCCTTTAACACATTCAAGCTACGATCTTTCCATATCTTTATGAAAATTCACTAAATTATAAACACCTCATTTAGGTAAAAGATATCCAATCTTGGAAAGCCATTGACTCTGAAAAAAATTATTTTGTATTACAATTAGTGATAAATTGAGACTAATATTTTGGTCATAATCTTTGGGGAGGAATGAAATGGAATCTGTTTTAGCTAATTTTTCAGTAAGTATATCTGAATTAAAAAAGAATCCTTCGGCCATAATAGAAGAAGCCGAAGGAGAACCAATTGCTATTTTAAATCATAATAAGCCTACCGCATACCTTATTCCTGCAGAGACATATGAAATGCTGCTTGAAAAAATCGAAGATTATCAATTGGGAATGCTTGTGAAAGAAAGGCAGCATGAAAAAATTTCTGCTATTGAAGTAAATATTGATGAGCAATAAACTTAAATTGATTTTTACTTCAAAACCTATATAAAATCAAATTGCGAGCGAGCGGATACAGACTCGTTTATGAAGTTATAGAAAATGAAATTTGTGTTTTAGTAATTGCTACGTTTGCCTTTTTTCTTGTTTTTTTAAGCAATTTCTTAAAAGAAATCCCTATTCTGATCCAAATATTAAAAGATTGAAAGGAGATTTATCTCAATTTTATAAGTAGAAAATCGGTAATTATAGATTGTTTTATAAAATTGATGATAAGAAAGTAATTCTAGTTTGTTATTGATATTTGAGACAGAAAGAATGCAGACAGAAGGGGTTGATAGTTGTTTAAAATGAGCTATC
>JAMOVR010000076.1 GCA_027061945.1 Candidatus Heimdallarchaeota archaeon | reverse complement strand
CCCGAACAAAAGGCCATTGCTCACATACTCGGCACTTTGGATGACAAAATAGAGCTTAATCGGCGGATGAATGAGACGCTGGAGGAGATGGCGAAGGCCATCTTTAAGTCCTGGTTTGTGGACTTTGACCCGGTGATTGACAATGTCCTTAAGGCTGGAAACCCCATCCCTGACACCCTGGCGGAAAAGGCCGCCCGCCGCCGGGCTATTCTTGAAAAACTAGAAAAAGAAGCCCCAAGTCTCCCCAAACTTTCTCCCGAAATTGCCCGGCTCTTCCCTGATTCCTTTGAAGATTCGCCCCTTGGACCGGTACCGAAGGGGTGGAGGGTAGGGAAAATAGGAGAAATTTTAGAATTTGCATATGGAAAGTCTTTAAAAGAAGAAATGCGCAAACCTGGAAATATTCCTGTTTATGGTTCCAATGGCCAAGTTGGCTGGCATAATCAGGCTTTGGTTGATGGTCCCGGTATAGTTGTTGGTAGAAAAGGTCATCCAGGTACTGTTAAATTTGTTTTTACTCCATTTTATCCTATTGATACAACATTTTATGTAATACCAAAAGGATCAATTAAAAGTTTCTTTTATCTTTATTATGCTCTTTATTTTCAAGACTTGAAATCCCTTGCTGCAGATTCTGCAGTACCAGGCTTAAATCGTAATATTGTATATATGAATCATGTACTCATTCCACCATCAAAATTATTACTATTATTTGACAAGATCATTGAATCTATTTTTAAGAAAATAGAAAGCCAAGAAAAACAAAATAGTTTGCTAATTAACATCCGCGACACCCTTCTTCCCAAACTCATTTCTGGCCAAATCAGCATCAAAGATGCGGAAAAGTTTTTAAATCGTGTTGAATTGTTAAAAACTAATAATATATTGTAAGGAACAAAAATGCTTATTAAAAGCATACAGGTTAAAAATTTTCGTTGTATAGAAGAAGCAACTCTTCAAACGGATGTCTTAACTGTTCTTGTTGGAAGAAATGGAGCGGGTAAATCGACGTTTTTGAAAGCGCTTGATTTGTTTTATCAGCCAAATGCTTACTATACAGAAGAAGATTTTTTCAATAAAGATACTTCCAATCCGATTGAAATAACCGTAACCTTTTGTGAACTTACTGAGCAAGAGCGAGAGCTTTTTAAATCTCATATTGACGGAGATGTACTTACTGTTAGTAAAATCCTCACATGGCCTTTTCAAAAAGGTAGTCAAAAATATTATGGTAAAACAAAACGCAATCCAGATTTCCAAGCTGTCAGAACCGTCCAAAAAGTTACAGAGAAAAGATTGGCTTATCGGAAATTAAAAGAATCGAAATATAGTGATTTACCCGATTTGCCAGGCAATGTTAGTAAAGAGAATATTGAAAATGCGCTTCAGGAATGGGAAGAGAGACATTCTGATAGACTTGAGTGGGTTCGGGACGAGGGACAGTTTTTCGGTTTTAAAGAAGTGGGACAGGCGCGACTTGAGCGTTTTACTCGTTTTATTTTGGTTCCCGCAGTTCGAGATGCCTCTCGAGATGCAACTGAAGGAAGAGGAGCTATTATTTCGCAACTTATGGATCTGGTGGTCCGCAAGACTCTTGCAGAACGAGAGGATATTAAGCGGTTACGAGAAGAAATACAAAGAAGATATAGAGAAATAGTAGACCCTAATCGTTTAGAAGAACTTCAAAAGCTTCAAAGTACTTTAACTAATACTATTCAAATCTTTGCCCCGGAAACAGAAGTAGTTTTAGATTGGCAAGCTGCAGAAGATATACAGATTCCTTTACCAAAGGCTTATGTAGCATTGCGAGAACATGATTTTCTCTCGGCAGTAGAAAGGACTGGTCATGGGACACAGCGGGCTTTTATTTTGGCTATGCTTCAACATCTAGCTATAGCAGAATCTTCACAAACTAGAGACGAATTTGAAGATAAGAGCATTTCTTTTCTGCCCAATATTATTCTCGGAATTGAAGAACCAGAACTGTATCAACATCCAACACGGTTGAGACATCTCGCAGAAATTTTTTTACAGTTAATCTCTAGAGGAATACCGGGGGTAGGACAATTTCAGGTTATTTACACTACGCATTCTCCACTATTAGTTGATCTTCACCGTTTTGATCAAATCCGTGTGTTACGTAGAATATCTATAGGTAGCGACAAACCTAAACAAACAGAAATTTGTCAAGCAAGACTGGAGGATGTATCTCGAATTATAGAAATAGCAGAAACCGGAAAGGAGGGGAATTATAATCCTGAAGGGACACGTGCGAGGCTTAAAACGCTGATGACACCTTGGACAAACGAGGGCTTTTTTGCGGATGTAGTTGTGCTTGTAGAAGGTGAAGAGGACAGGGCAGCTGTTCTTGGGATGGCTAGGGCTATGGGATATAGCTTTGATAGTGAAGGTATTTCGGTGATACCCTGTATGGGAAAATCAAATCTTCACAAAGCCGCTGCTGTGTTTAAAGCTTTTTCTATACCTATTTATGTAATTTGGGATAGTGATAAAGGCAAAAGCGATCCACAAGTCGAGTATAATCGCATTCTACTACGTTTTTTTGATCAAGATATAGAAGATTATCCTGCCCGAATCGAGAAAGACTTTGCTTGCTTCAAAAAAGACATGACTACCGTAATAAAAGAAGAAATCGGTCAAGATTTGTATAATAAAATTATGGAAAAAATTGCTAAGGATTATGGCTACCAAAAGATAACACAAGCCAGAAAAAATCCTTTAGTTGTTGAGGAACTTATCAAAAGAGCTAGAGCGAAAGGAAAAGAATGTCAGACTCTAATCTCTATTGTAGAAAAAATTCGTGGACTAAAGGAGGGTTTTTGATATGGACCGTACACCAGTGGTTTCGAGTAATCTTAAATCTGTAGGATACAATGCAAATGCTAAAATTCTTGAAATAGAATTCCATAATGGATCCGTTTATCAATATTATGGAGTTCCTTTGAATGTTTATGAAGGCCTTATGAAGGCATCCTCACATGGAAAATTTTTTCATGCTCATATAAGAAATGCTTATAATTATAAACGAATTAGGTAAGGAATAACTGAAATCCTTAATAAGGAACAAGCCGTTTTAATAATCACCAGTCATAATGGAGTAAAAAGAGCGCTCTGGTGGAAAGGATATAAGAAAACAGAGATTCGAGATCGAAGTTTTGGTTGACGAATGTCAAAGGCAAAGGACAGAATTTTTAACCAAATAAAGTATAAAGAATTAGAGACCTTTGCAAAATTCCTAGAGGAATCTTCTTTCTCATGATAAAATCACTCAAAAACTAAGGAGTC
>JAMOVR010000075.1 GCA_027061945.1 Candidatus Heimdallarchaeota archaeon | reverse complement strand
ACTAGTTCTTCTAAATGTTCTTTATGTCGGCGCAGATCAGCATCTCTTTCTTGAATAGCAGCAAGCATCTCATTAAAAACATCGACGAGATCCCCTAATTCATCGTCAGTTTCTCGAATCGCTCTTAAAGAATAATCTCTTTCTAAAGAGACTTTTTTCATTACTTTATGCAAGTTAATAATAGGCTGAGAAACGATATGATGTATATTTCTAGAAACAAGACAAGCAATTATCAAAGAGAAAACAAAAGAAAAGAAGGAAATAAGAGCTCCGACAAGCATCCCTTTATATACGGGCCAGAGTTTACTTTTAAGTATAATGTAACCTAAAATATCTCCATCAAATTCAATAATATTAGCCACATAAAATTTTCGTTCCCAAAAAACCAACTTAAACATTTGCCACCATGAAGGATCTTGATGAAGATAATTTTTGATTTTTTGAAAAACTAAAGAGGCCTTTCTATCATCTATGCCCGGCGAACCGGCATAAAAAGTAAAAATTTTGCCGTTTTTATCAAAAATAGCTACCCATTCAATATCTTTAAGTCTACCAAGAGCAGAAATGGTCTCTTGAGCTGTAAGAGGATCATTAAAAGTAAGAGGAGCGATTGAATTTTCAGCCAAAACCTGCAAAATACTAGCTTTATTAAGATAAGATTGCCTGGCCGAAGAATAAGTTATATAGAATAGAAAAGCCAAAGAAGCAAAAGATAAAGAAATAGCACTAGTAAAGACCAAAAGATGGGTAATTTTCTTTTTTATAGATCCTGAAGAAAGGAACTTGATTATCTTTCTTTTAAGAGTGATCATTTCTTATCACCTTTTGAGCAAGTTTTAACAATCTAGAACTTATTTTCAAACCTGACTTATTGGCGACAAATAAATTAATCTTGAAACGGATTTTGTTATCAAACAAAAATATTTCTATAATACCTCCTGACTCTACAAAACCAGAAACATCACTTATAGTAAGTATCATGTTCTTTTCGGCTTCTTGCAAAATCTGTTTCATTACCTTTTTAGACACTTTACCCACGAAAATAGCGTGACATTGAGAGAGATTACTATCTATCTTTTTAATCTCTCTTACCTTAACTAGCTTTTTTCTAATCTTTTTCCCATCAAGGGATAGCAAATATGGTTCCAATTTGGTTTCACCAACAAAACACAAATAAATATTTTGAGAATTAATTTCAGGCCAAGAAACAAACTTAAGAAAATTATAAACAAAGGCCGTTTTCAACTCTTCTTCCGTAGGAGAAGACAAAGAGAAAGAATAGGAGACAAGAAAAGATAACAATAGAAGAACCAAAAAGAAATGTTTCATTTTTAATGATTTAATGTTTCCAAATAATTTTTAAAAAGATAGATCTTTGCACTTCTCTTAATGGCGTTCTCAAAGCATAAGCTTGTCCAAACTCAGGATGTTCAGGGTCAAAAAGATTTTGACCAACAAGAGAAATTTCTAATCTATCATTCAGATACCAATGTAATTTAAGATCAGAAGCCCAATAAGAAGGAACATCGTAGGCTGGAAGTTTGCTCGCGTAACGTAAACGAAAATCGACATGAAAATGGGGAGAAAAGGTATAACAGGAAACAAAAGATAAAAGATGCCTTGGCCATTGTTCTTCAAGCTCTTCCCCAAGCCATAGAGTAGGTCGCTTAGAATGAAGAAAAAGCTTCAAATAAGTATAATTGAGTGACAAGAATAAGTTTGAAAATGGTGTGCTCCGTAAGGACAATTCTAAACCGTAGGTCTCACCATCCATAAGATTTTCGGCTTCCGTCTGGGTAAAAAGATAGGGAGCAGGAGAAGTCTTTAAGACAGGAGCATCTTGGGGAACAGGTAGAGCAATAAGATCATCATAAAAGTTGAAAAAAGTAGCCAAATCCAAACTTACAAGATTAGAAAAATTGTGCCGGTAACCAATTTCGAAGGCAATAAGTTCTTCAGCGTCAAGATCTTTGTTACCTTTCAAACGAATAAGAAGAGGGGGTCCACTTGTTTGTGGAATAAGAAGATCAATAATGGCGTCCATTTCACCTCGAGAAGGCGTGCGCACTGCCCGAGAAATAGCCGCCCAAAAAGTTTGAAAAGAACTTATCTTCCAAAGAAATCTTACCGTAGGCTGAATCTCTAAACCAACTTCTTCATCATATTCAAATTTAGAACCCAAAATAAGCCGAAAAATTCCCTCTTTGAAGTTTATTTCATCTTGGAGAAAGGCGTTAAATACGTAAGTCTTACTATGAGAGGGATCATAAGCATAAGTATCGCTGTTTTTAATATCAGCTATATAGAGACGATATCCTAAACCCCAAGTCCATTCATGATTAGAACGTCTAAAGTAGCGCAAAAATTCAGCATCAATGATATCTAAATTCCAATTAAGGAGAGGGAAACCTGAAGCCCGAGCGGTATCATAATAAGTTTTAAACGACCATCCAGAGTCTTGACTTTCTTCTTCAATCTTCAACATGAGATTAGCGCCGAAACCGTAACCATCGGTTGGTCTAAATATTTCGTAAGGAGGGGTTAGACTTTGTCGACTCTGAAGAACAGAAGCCGTTTGAGTATAAGTATCTCCACTTAACCTAAGTCTTCGATCTTCGCTAAGATTCCAATCTAGGCGAAAACCCATTTGGGCCATGCGCCAGTCATCATGGGCACTTCCGTCATGGGCTACCTTAAGGCTCCCTACCTCTTTGGCTTTTACGTAAAGCCGATAGGCTACCTCTTGGCCCTTTCGCCCTCCATAGCGGAGAGTGGCTTGCGACTCTTCACTTCCCACCACTATTGAGGTCAACCAACCTTGGGTTTCCCAGGCGCTTTTAGAGACGATATTGATCACTCCGTTGACAGCGTTCGCTCCCCAGAGACTGGCCCCAGGTCCCCGAATAATCTCGATGCGGTCTAGATCTTCGATTACCGTGTCCTGTCTTTCCCAAAAAACACCGGAGAAAAGAGGTGTATAAAGGGTCCGCCCGTCCATGAGGACGAGTAACTTATTGGCGAACCGATCATTAAAACCACGAATAGAAATGGCCCAATCGCTAGAAGTAACCCGGGCCACGTGAACACCTGGAACGCCCCGTAAGAGTTCTGGAAGTTCATTATCGAAGGATCGATGAAGGTCTTCAGCCGTGATGAGATAAATGGCCGAAGGGGCATCGCGGAACTTTTGGGGATGTCTAGCTGCGGAAGTAACTTCTATTTGAAGAAGTTCTTCTAAGTCAAGTTTCAACAATTCTTCGGGAATTTCCCCCGCCCAAAGGACAGAAGAAAAACAGAGGCAAAGGAA
>JAMOVR010000074.1 GCA_027061945.1 Candidatus Heimdallarchaeota archaeon | reverse complement strand
TAAGCCGTGGACAGATGAGGAACTCTATAGAAAATACAATTTGACTGAAGAAGAAATTGCTTTCA
The DNA here is from genome assembly GCA_027061945.1 of Candidatus Heimdallarchaeota archaeon. GTDB lineage: Archaea > Asgardarchaeota > Heimdallarchaeia > Heimdallarchaeales > JAJRWK01 > JAJRWK01. The sequence continues at coordinate 3,286 of JAMOVR010000074.1, read as the reverse complement.
TAGAATCCATGATTCGGCCTATGGAGACTAGTGATGAATAAAAAATTTTTTCCACTGCGTCCTAAAATTCATCCTAAAATTTATGCTTACGAAGACACCAATCCCCAATACAAAGGCTTGCTCAAGGTAGGTTACACTACCAAAGATGTGCGTGAACGTATTGCCGAACAGTATCCAATTAAAAGACCAGGTCCACCACCCTACCGTATAGTACTAGAAGAAACAGCCATGCGCCATGATGGTACTGTTTTTACAGACCATGAGGTTCACCGTATGTTGCGTATAAATGGTATTCCTAATCCGGAAGGAGAATGGTTCAGCTGTACTGTCAATCAAGTAAAAGCAGCCATCCTTGCCGTACGCGAAGGGCAATTATTTGATGAACAACGTTTACTAAATTTCAAAATGCGGCCAGAACAAGAAGCTGCCGTGGAAAAAACTATAGAATATTTCAAAAATTATCGCCGTGATAACAACAAGCCGCCACATTTCCTATGGAACTGCAAAATGCGTTTTGGTAAAACTTTTGCTGCTTATCAACTTGCTAAAAAGATGAGATGGAAGCGAGTGTTGGTATTAACTTTTAAACCTGCAGTAGAGCATGCTTGGGAAACTGATTTGAAGCAACATATAGATTTCAGAGGCTGGCAATTTATCAAATCAGGTGGTTTAAGTTATGATGAAGCAGATAAAGACAAACCGTTTGTTTGTTTTGGTTCTTTCCAGGATTATTTGGGGCGAAATCCAAGCACTGGCGGCATCAAAACTAAAAATGAGTGGGTGCATGCCATACATTGGGACTGTGTTATATTTGACGAATACCACTATGGTGCTTGGCGTGAAAAGGCCAGAGATTTGTTTGAATTCGAAGACAAAGAAGAAGCAAAATATTGGCAAGGAGAAATGGAGAACTTTGATGCAGAAATTCTTCCTATTACAGCAGATCACTACCTTTATCTGTCTGGTACGCCTTTTCGAGCTATTGCCAGCGGAGAATTTATCGAAGAGCAAATTTACAACTGGACTTATTCCGATGAACAAAAAGCAAAAGAAGAATGGAAAGGCCCGAATAATCCTTATGCAGCACTGCCGCGTATGGTACTTTTGACATATCAGTTACCAGATGATATACGGGGAATTGCCCTAAAAGGAGAAGTCAACGAATTTGATTTAAATGAATTCTTTGCAGTAGAAGGGGTAAATGATAAAGCTAAATTTAAACACGAGGATGAGGTTCAGAAGTGGTTAGACCTTATTAGAGGAGCTTATTTGCCAACCAGTATTGATAATTTGAAACTAGGTGCAAAAAAACCACCGTTGCCATACTTTGATGTTCGATTACTCGATATACTCTCGCACACTTTGTGGTTTTTACCCAGCGTGGCTTCTTGCTATGCCATGCGAAATCTTATAAAGAAACGACAGAATCGTTTTTATCACGATTATAAAGTAATCGTTGCCGCAGGCAATGCAGCGGGGATTGGTGTTAAAGCCTTATCTCCTGTTCTTGAGGCAATGGATGACCCTCTTAAGACCAAAACAATCACTTTGACTTGCGGTAAATTAACTACTGGTGTAACTGTTAAACCTTGGAGCGGTATTTTTATGTTACGAAACTCCTCCAGTCCGGAGACCTATTTTCAAGCCGCCTTCAGAGTACAAAGTCCATGGACAGTTAAAAATCCTGATGGACTTTCTCCCAATGGGGAACAGATACTAAAAGAAGAATGCTATGTTTTTGATTTCGCTCCTGATCGTGCCTTGCGCCAAATTGCAGATTACAGTTGCAGGCTGAATGTAAATGAAGATAATCCAGAAAAGAAAGTGGAAGAGTTTATCCGTTTTCTGCCAGTACTAGCCTATGACGGTAGTTCCATGAAACAAATAGACGCCGCAGGTATTCTTGATATGGCCACTAGTGGAACAACTGCTACCTTGTTAGCAAGACGTTGGGAAAGTGCACTATTAGTTAATGTAGATAATGATACTTTGCTGCGCCTTATGAATAATGAAGCTGCTATGAAAGCTCTTATGAATATTGAGGGATTTAGAAATCTCAATAATGATATTGAAATTATCATCAATAAGTCAGGAGCAGTTAAAAAACTTAAAAAAGAAGCCAATAACCGTAAATTTTCAAAAGAAGAAAAAAAACAGTTGAGCAAAGAGGAAAAAGAATACAAGAGGCTAAGAAAAAAGATTCAAGAAAAGCTAATTAAATTTGCAACACGTATTCCCATTTTTATGTATCTCACCGATTACCGAGAGCGGACTCTTAAAGATGTTATCTCTCAACTAGAACCTTGTCTGTTTAAGAAGATAACAGGGTTATCGGTAAAAGATTTCGAACTTTTAGTTAGCCTTGGTGTTTTCAATAGCGCTTTAATGAATGAAGCAATATACAAATTCAAGAGATATGAAGATCCTAGTCTTGTTTATATTGGACTTGTTAAACACAAAGAAGATAAAATTGGACTTTTTGACACAGTATTAGGAAAAGAAGACTATTAATCTAAAACTTATCAATAATTAATAGGGATTAGTTCAAAAATTTTAAAGATAAAAAGAATAAAAGGTTGAGGTGGTTCCCTTTCCTAGACAGGAGTAAAAGTTCGCTTTCACTGTTTAAGATAAGAAAAGTGGTATAGAATTAAATTTTAACAGTGAAAGGAGTAACAATTATGTCAACTAAAAAGTATAGCCCAGAATTTAAGGCAAAGGCTGCTATTGAAACTATTAAAGGAGAAGAAACCACCTCACAGATTGCATCCAGATACGGGATCCAATCCTGCACAAGTAAGGCAATGGAGAAGAGAAGTTGTTTCAAAGGTTTCATCTGTTTTTGATAAATCTCAAAATAGAGAGAAATAATTAAAAAAGAAGATAGACATCCTTTATCGCCAAGTAGGTACAGTTGACCATGGAGAAGGATTTTTTATTGAAAAAATCCAGTCTTCTCTAAGCTATAAGGAAAGAAAAGCTTTAGTAGACTTGGATAATAATCTCAGTATAAGCAAGCAATGTAAACTTTTGAGTATAAGTAGATCAAGCGTTTACTTATGAACCTAAGAAGCCAAGTAAAGAAGATATTTTAATAATGAGGGAGATAGATAGGCAATATTTAAAGACTCCATTCTATGGAAAACGTAGAATGAAAGAGGTATTTAATAAACAAAGTTTTAAGATTGGAGGACAAAAGAAGATATCAAGTCCTTATGAATAAAATGAATTTAAGGGCGATTTATCCAAAGAAAAAGACAAGTATCCCTAATAAAGCTTATAAGAT
>JAMOVR010000073.1 GCA_027061945.1 Candidatus Heimdallarchaeota archaeon | reverse complement strand
TAAACCAGTTGTTTACGAGACTGTTTCCAGACCTCTAGGGTTCTTCTCAAACTAATGAATGCTTAAGAAAAATTGGTTTGATAATTAGTTTCCAGACCTCTAGGGTTCTTCTCAAACCTCCTGCATCAAAAACATAACAGTAGCGTCTGTATCGTTTCCAGACCTCTAGGGTTCTTCTCAAACCTACGAGGAGAAGAAAAAAGAGTTAGAAGAAAAAAAGTTTCCAGACCTCTAGGGTTCTTCTCAAACTCTGGGACTGTATATCTTGATAGCATTCGGTTATAGTTTCCAGACCTCTAGGGTTCTTCTCAAACGACTAAAAATGGAAGAAAAAATGAGTGAGAAATCTGTTTCCAGACCTCTAGGGTTCTTCTCAAACTACCGCCCTAATGAAAATCGGTTGTTCCCGTTTTAGGTTTCCAGACCTCTAGGGTTCTTCTCAAACACTTGTAATGCTTTGTGCCTGTATGCCTGTCCCGTTGTTTCCAGACCTCTAGGGTTCTTCTCAAACGCAAAAGCAACGCCTAAAGGAGCCGACCTGTTAAGGTTTCCAGACCTCTAGGGTTCTTCTCAAACAGGGCGTATTCGAGTAATCGGATACAGGCATGAAAAGTTTCCAGACCTCTAGGGTTCTTCTCAAACACTGGAGGGCGGATTGCGGTTTTAGTGTCTGTTAGTGTTTCCAGACCTCTAGGGTTCTTCTCAAACCGTTGTTGTTTTTGTTGTTTTTTGTGGGTTTGAGCTTTGTTATGGGGGTGGGGGGTCGCAGACCTCCGATAAGGGTGTCACTTTATATACCCCATAGTCAAGTATAAAAAACTAATGCTATAAAAAATATTCAATTTCAAATCTGTCAGAAAGAACTTCACTTTATTATGGAAAAGGGAAGAAAATAATGGAGCAAGTATACTGCATCATATTGTTGTGTGATATCTAAGACATAATTATATAAAGAAAGCTAAGAACGTATTAATCTTTAAGAATTAAACAAGCTGTCAAAATTTAATGCGTAATACTGAAAAATATAAATTTTAGAAAAAAGACTATGTATTCAATTAAGCTAATTTTCTAATTCCTCCCTCAAAGAAGGCGTAATACCACCATGCATCATTCTTCGTTTTTTAACTTTTACTAGTATAGTAAATGGCACAGCATAACCAAGTACCATAGCTTCTCCGGTAGCAAGGCCCTTTATAGCTTCAAAGTCTTCAGCAGTCATGTATTCAGAAATGCTTTGAACAAAGCTTTGATCTTTCGGATTCATTAAACGTAAGATAATATGAGTATTACATTGACTTAAAACATCAGGATCTAGTTTTGAAGGTCTTTGAGATATAATCCCAAGACCAATCCCAAACTTTCGTCCTTCAGCAGCAATTCTAGCAATTGCAGACCTTGACGCGGAAGGAATATTTCTAGGGGGAATAAAATTATGTGCTTCCTCAATTATGGTAAGAAACGGCTTGATCTTTTTATTTTGTTTTTTACGCATTTCAAACAGTTTTCTAAGTATAAGTCCTAAGATTGCTTGTTGGTCAAAACTTTCGATGCCTCCAAAATCTAGTATGGAAATCTGTCCTCTCTCAATTAATTCTGTTAAATCTGTACCTTTGTCTTCAAAAACAAAGAAAGGACGATGTAATAATGCTTTTAGCTTATTGTATAATGCTCTTTTTGTCCCTTTATGGTCAATGTTTCCAGTAATAATTCCCAACAATTCACTTTCAGACTTTGGATAATCACCAGATAAAGCCATGCTATGTATTTCATCCCACCCTTTATCAAGCGCCACGCTTTGTGCTTCTGATATCCCGTAATACTGTTTCAACAAGGTCTTAATTTGGGAAGTTTCTAGTTCTGCCGGATGGAATTTTATGGAAAAGGTCGCTCTTCTTTTACCGTATTTTTGCTCAAACTTTCTTTCGATGTAATGGTCTATATCTCCTGGGACATATACTATTACGCTTTTAGCTATTCTTTCTGCTTCTTCACTATTTTCATTGGGAACCGCTGTTGAGGAATATTCACTGTGAGGGTCAATCAAGAGTATTGGAAGTTTTAAGTCATCAACCAAGAATAATTCTTCTAATATTACTCCCACGGTATAGCTTTTTCCTGCCCCAGTCATTGCTAACACCGAAAAATGATGAGTAACGAGTTTTTCATAATCTACCAGTGCTGAAACGGTTGAATTGTCTCTTAAAGTCCCAATGTTAATTGTTCTTTCCTTTTTGAACAAAGTAGATACGAATTCATCGTCTGCCCTATAAATTATGGTACTTGGCTTTAATGGAGTCCTTGGCCTAACAAATACTCCATTATACTGGTAACCAATTATTAATATTGAACAAGCAGTCCATCCACCAATGTCCTTAGCAATTCCCAGGTTTTCAATGGTGTTCCTAGTCAAAATGTCTTTTTTAGATATATGAGGAACAAAATTTTCGCTGTCTAATAACCGATTTTTTGTCCAGACCGAGACGATTCTCCCTAACAAGTCTTTTGAAGTGTTATTTTCTTGAAAAGGAATACGAACTAACTGACCAATACCAACGTTACCAGCGTCTTTTAATAAAACTGCTTGAATTAAGCTTGGAGTCGTCTTTCCAAAGACAATTCCAATTGGCTCTAAATTATTTTTAATCATTAAATATCACCATTTTGATTTTGTTCACTAAATTAAACACTAATGGAGAGTTTCTCTGAATAAGGAAGAAGTAATGTCATCAGCGATATCTGGAGCTTTTCTGCGGATTTCTACAATTATTTGGGAAAACATGCTTCTCGAGAAATCTTTAGCTATTCGAGTAAGTTTATCCACATAAACTAATGGGTAAGGATAGCCAATTATTGGAGATATCCTAGAAAGGAAAGTAAATAACTTCATCAATTTTGGAAGCTGGTCTAACGTTTTTCCTAGAAATTCTACGTATAATGCATGAGTAGCTTGTGGATAATAATAGTACGTCCCGTATATTCCTGTTTTTTTAACTAAGGGAAATGGAAGCTCAACAATATTATATTCAGCAGACACTAAAGTAACTGGCTTCATATAAGAAGGTGTGGCAGGAAACACCGTTCTCATTAATGATTGAATAGCGATCCTTTCTTTCCAGCCCTCATCAACTAAAAATTTAGATAACCGTTTTAATTCAGAAGAAGCTATTATAGTATTAATTTCGTTTTGACGAATAGCTCCTTTCAAGTATTTTCCACTTCGAGAATCTTTAGAAACCGCTAAAACATGGACATTAGGTTTCGAAATTACTGCTTCATAAAAAGCATTAGCAGCGTTAACAAAATAATTGTAGGCTTTCTCTAAAGAACTAATTTTTGTTATACCAACTGTAGCA
>JAMOVR010000072.1 GCA_027061945.1 Candidatus Heimdallarchaeota archaeon | reverse complement strand
TGGTTGAACTATTGTTATTAAATGATCAACTTCTTTCTCAAGTTTTACGCCATAAAACTTCTTAGCATCATTGACTGTTTTCTCAAAACTCGTGGGGAGATCACCGGAATTCACAGAAAAAATAGTATCTCTATGATTTACTAATTGAATAGTCTGTATTTCTTTTAATGGTTTTACGAGATTTCCAGCTTCCCATAAGTCTTCCCAAACAGGATTGCCCCATGTTCTCATAATCTTAGAATCTCTATGCATCGCCCATTTATGATTTTGAACTACAGTATCATACCCCGCGCAGCCAGGAATAATAGATTTTACGCCACCAGTAAAACCAGCAAAATAATGCGGCTCGATACTATTAATAGTAAGAATCTGGGGTCGTTCTAATACTGTTTTATTAACTTTAACTAAAGTCCCTCTAGATGTTTCCCCCATGGTTACAAGCATATCATCATTTCTAGCGTAATGAATAATAACATCATCATTATTCCTTTTACCTGTTAAGTGTTGGTATAACTTCTTTGGAGGGGGATTATGTGTCCCTGTTGCTATTAAAAAAGATATTCGTTTGGGTAAAAGACCCAACTCTCCCATTAAATTAATTATTTTTTCTGAAGGGGTAGCTCTATAGTGATCATTAACAATTATGAGCGCATTATTCTCAATTTCTTTTAGACCAATAAAAGAAAAAGAAACTATTTCCTTATTCAGGGGGTACGAAAAAAAAGGGGAGACATATTTAAGCTCATCTTTGAATTCCTTCTTTATTTTAGTTAATACTTGTTTCCCATAATATGACTCAGACATGATTAATTGTAAGTAAAAAGTCAAGAAAAGCTTTCTGTCCGTTCTCCGAAATAAAAAATGGCGCCCCGGCCGGGATTTGAACCCGGGGCAAGGGAGTGACAGTCCCTTATGTTGCCGGACTACACCACCGGGGCGCGGATAATAACGCTATGTTTCTATTACATCCCGTGTAGTCGCCTCATTTAAGATTTTTGATAGGTGTCTCTCTGGATTGTTTAGATATGATAAAAAAATAGAAAAAATAAAGGCAAACTGTTTTAGTTGCCCTTTAATCTTCTTTTGAGACTTTAGGAACACCAAATTTTTCTAAAGCGATTAACAGGTCTTTATGGTCCTCCGTTTCTGCATATTCCCAGATATCTCTTTTCTGAATTACGGCTTCAACAGCAGCCCTCATTGCTCTTGCACCTGCAATTGTGCCCTTAGGATGACCATGAATTCCTCCACCCGCATTGATAAGAACATCATATCCAAACATATCAACAATAGGAGGCACACTTCCAGGATGCAAACCACCACTAGCAACCGGTAAAACACGTTTTTGTTTCCAACTGGGGTCTCTTAGAGCATCATAAATTCCTTTTACCTCAGGATATTTTCCTTCCATTTTACCCACAACTGTTCCTGCATGTAGAGAATCTACACCCGCAAGCCTAAGCCATTTAGCTAATACTAACATTGTAATACCATGATCTGGTACTCTTGTGATTGCAGCATGCATCGCTCTGTGCGCATGTATAAGTAAGCCTAAGTCTAAGTCTCTCATATATTGAAGAGAAGCAAAACCCGTTGTTATTACGTCAATCATCATACAATTACCGCCTTGTTCTTTAACTAACTCTGCCCTACGTTCCATCTTAGGTAGGGGAGCAGTAATATTTGCAGCATATACTACTTTCCTACCCGTTTCTTCTTTCACAAGATCTGCTTTCTCGAGAACTTTTACTAGTCGGTCTTCAAATCTACAAAAATCTTGGTCAGTCTGTGGCTCATCATCTTTAACAAAATCAACTCCACCATACCACGCCTCATAAGCAACTTCTGCATGTTTATCGGGAGGAAGCCCCATTTTCGGTTTTACAATTGTGCCAATTATTGGGCGATCATTAGAAGCTGTAATACCTAACTCTTTTTTGAATCCTTCAATGCCAAAAGCTGGCCCAGGATAAGGAGAAGAGATACTTTCTGGGAATGCAATATCTAATAATCTTAGAGAGTCAACTGATTTCATTCCAAAAATATTTCCAGCAACTAACGAGAGCATTTGAGGAAGACTTGCCTTTTCAAAAAGGCCAGACGGATAAGCAATTTTGATAATATTTTTCTCAGAACTTATTTCTATGACCCTCGCTGCCAATCTCTCAAAGATATCTTCTGTAAGGGAATGGACTTTAACCCACGTACCTACAGAGGATTCCGCTGCCACTTCAATTGCAGCCTTAGTATAGTCCTCATGGGTTTTCATTAAAAAAGTACAAACTACAGAGTCGCTAGTGTCAAAACCATCTAATGCTAAATATTTGTTGTCTATATATGCCATATTACCACCAGCCATTATCTTTTCTAATTACAAAACTTAAGTATTAGGATACTGAAAATAAACACCAAAACCATTGACGCTAATTTATAAAAACGATTTCTTCTTAAAAAACTCTACTTTATGGGATATCTATATTTTTTAGATCCTAAATTCTACTTATTTATTCTACTTATTTTCTAAAAACCGCGTAGAAATTTTGTTTGATTTTTCCACCAAATGTTCCCCATTCTACGACATGTTTTTGAAAAGGTGAAAGAAGCTCTTTAAAATCATGTCTAGTAAAATAATGATAATATCTATTAGCGATTATTTCTCCAGAAGTATTTTTCCATGGAAGATATTCGTCTTGAGAATTTTCTCCTTGTACAAGCTTTAATATAACATCACCAATTTTTCCTGGGCGATCTCTTTTCCAGACTGTGATTATAAGGAGACCATTGGTTTTTAATAATTCCAATAACTCATGAATCACCATTTGTCTAGTTTTTTGATGTTTGAAATGATGAATTACAGCTACAGAAATAATTAGCTCAAAACTATTTTTTTTGAATGGTACATGAGTTATTGATCCTAAAACAGGAATACCATTATACTTAGGTACTTGAATTACTAAGTTTTCAATAGGATCAATACCTATCTTTGAAGAAAAACCGTCAAATATAGACAAATTTCGACCGTTTCCACATCCTGCATCTAGAAGTGCTCCACCATAGGAATCTAAATGTTCATTTAATAACCTATTAATTAATTGTTCGAATTGTTTCCAAGGTTGTCTTTTAAGTCTAAGATATGAATTAGAAATAGAGTTATATGCTTCTCTTAACTGGATAAAAATTTCTTTTTCTTCTTTTAAGAGATTTTTACTGGTTGACCCGTTTTTATTGATGTTAGTATTGCCTCGCATATTTTTAGTACCTCTATACCATCAGTCCCCGAGACAACTGGTGGCTCATCATTAATAACTGCGTTTACAAATGCTTGCAACTCTGCCTTTAATGGTTCTTTCCATTTCGTTTTAGATTTTTTAATCCAATCATTTGTTTCTATTTTTAATTCCTGAGTCATGTAATCTCCTTCAATAATGCCATTAACACCAGTTACATTTATTTTTCTAAGTTTATAAGGTGTCAAAAAATTTGCTTCAATAGTTGCCTTAAGCTGCTCATCAAAGTCTAATATTGCAAAAATATGATCTTCATATTTATGTTTTAATGCCCCACCCGTTGCATAAACTGTTTTTGGATTTCTACCAATAATGTGTCTAATGGCATCAACATCATGAATCGCAGAATCTTTAACAACACCTACATCCCATAGCCTTTCTGGCCAAAAAGGTCCGATCCTCATAGTATTAATTGTTACATAATCCCCAACTTCCCCTGATTCTTTGAATTCTTTGATTTTTTGTACTACTGGATTAAAACGTTCAATAAAACCAACTGTTAATTTTACTCCTTTTTTATCAGCAGCATTTTTCAGATTAATAGCTTGCTCTACTGTTGTTGTTACAGGCTTTTCAACCAGTACATTGATATTTCTTTCAATAGCTTTCATACCAATTTCATAGTGAGTAGTCGTTGGAGTACAAATACTGATTAAGTCAAGATTTGCATTATCTAAAAAGTCGTCTACATCATAATAAGCTTTAACACCAAAAGTAGAAGCAATATGATTGGCATTTTCTTTTTTAAGGTCACAAACACCAACTAGTTCCACATTTGGTAATTCTGAATATACTCGTGCATGATTTTTACCCCATGCACCAGTTCCAATAACTCCCACTCTAAGCTTATTTCCCATAAATAATACGACTAACCAATGAAACTTAAATTTTATCATGATTGAGTGAAAACGAGTTAATTCGTATAAGAAGAAAAATTATACGTTATTGATGAGAAAACAATTTTGTGAAAAACATAGGGGCCCATTTACAAGAGTACTTTCAACAAATAAGTAGAGCCGTTAATCATGCAAACAAGATAGCAATAGAGGCTAGAAAAAAAGGTTTTGACCCAGAAAACTTTCCAGAAGTATATATTGCTGAAAATGCTGCGGCAAGAGTAGAAGGACTAGTGGGTCCCCCAGGCATAGCAAAAAGAATCAATGAACTAAGTCATCAGTTAGAAACAAAAGAACATATTGCTTTTACTATTGCTCGTGAAATAGTAGAAGAAAAATTTGGTAAAGGGTCGCCTGAAGAACTTGGAGAACAAGCATTAAGAACCGCATTGGCAATATTAACAGAGGGGATAGTTGCAGCGCCTATTGAAGGGATCTCTGAGTTTAAAATCAAAAAGTTTGGTGATGAATCTTACGTCGCAGTTTATTATGCAGGACCAATAAGAGCAGCAGGTGGAACTGCAGCAGCAGTAAGTATACTCCTTACAGACTATATTCGAAGACTTTTAAAGGTTCCTGCATATAAAGCCACAGACGAAGAAGTAGAAAGAATGGTTGAGGAAATATTGGCATATAAAAAGAAAGTTAATTTGCAGATCCCTACTACTGAAGAGCAGATCAGGTTTGCGATGAGACATGTTCCTATTGAGATAAATGGTGAACCTACTGAGGATGTAGAAGTTGTAGGTTATCGAGACTTGCCAAGACTTGAAACAAATAGATTACGAGGAGGAGCATGCTTAGTATTTAACGATGGACTCGTAGGGAGAGCTAAAAAACTCCTTAAAAGAGTTAAAATGCTAAATTTAGAAGGATGGGATTGGCTTGAAAAACTAGACAAAATTGGAAAAATGGAGAAAAAAGAAGAGGAAAATAAAGATGAGGGAAAAAATGAAAATACAAAAAACAAAAGTAAAACGAAACAAAAGAAGAAAAGATCTTCTTTAGAGAAAGGAATTGTTTCAGTTGATCCTTCGGATGGATATTTAAGAGATGTAATTGGCGGGAGACCTATTTTTGCTCATCCTACTAGACCTGGCGGTTTCAGATTAAGATATGGGAGAGCAAGAACGACAGGGCTGGCTGGGGCAGGTATTCACCCAGCAACAATGGGAGTAACAGAAGGATTCTTAGCAACAGGGACACATATTAGAACAGAAAGACCTGGGAAAGGATCTATTGTTACACCTGTCGATACGATTGAACCACCAATAGTACTGTTAAAGAATGGTGATGTAGTAAAGGTTGAAAGTTACGAGGATGCCGTTGAAATTTACCCACAGATTGAGAGAATATTATTTATTGGGGATATGCTTATTAGCGTCGCAGAATATGTTCAGAACAACTATAAATTAAATCCTGCAGGATATTGCGAAGAATGGTGGGCATTAGAAGTAAAGAGGGAAGCAAGAAAAAAGAGAAAGCCCAAATATTTGAATAAAGCCTATATTAAAGATCCATTCCATAATACTCCCCAAATTGAAGAAGCAATAAATATCTCAAGAGAATTAGGAGTTCCTCTTCATCCAAAATATACACCCTTTTTTGACTTGCTCAACTCAGAAGACATCACTACATATTTTGAGCTAACTCAATCTTTGAAAGACAATATTATTCCACTATCAGAAAAATACAAAAAAGTGCTTGAAAAAAGCTGGCTTCCACATGTTGTTACTGATAAAGGATATATTATAGAAGAAGAAATGGCAATAGCACTAAAAACAATTTTTTCGGCGAGACCATATATTGAGGAGAACAAAACACCTATAGAAATTATTAATGAAATTTCTCCATTAATAATACGGCCCAGGGCAGGTACGTTCATAGGAGGAAGAATGGGAAGGCCAGAAAAAGCAGCAGACCGTAAGATGAAGCCCCCAGTCCATGGTTTATTTCCTATTAGTGATGTTGGAGGACAACAGAGAGACTTAGTCAAAGCATCTGAAATAGGGATTTATGAAGAAGAAATTCAATTATTTATTTGCCCTAAATGTGGTAAAAAAACATTTCATAGGATTTGCCCTACATGCCAGATTAAAACAGATCCATGGTATAAATGTCCAAAATGTAACATGATTGTAGAACAAGAACGTTGCCCTGCATGTGGGACAAAAGCATTAACATATGAAAAAACAAAAATTAATATTCTAGATGAAATAAATCGTGTAAAAGCAAGGTTAGGGGCATTGCCTCCTAAAGTTAAATTAGTCAAAAAATTGATGAGCCCAACTAGAACATCAGAACCATTAGAAAAAGCCGTTCTTAGAGCAAGGCATAATGTTACGATTTATAGAGATGGGACTATCCGATTTGATTCAACAGATGCACCAATGACGCATTTTATACCACAAGAAATCAATACACCCATTGAAAAATTAAGAGAATTAGGTTATACTCATGATATTTTTGGAGAACCATTAGAGCGTCCAGATCAAGTTTTAGAACTAAAAGTTCAAGATATCATTCTAAATGAAGATGGAGCCGAATTTCTCCTCAAAGTTTCTCAATTTATTGATGATGAATTAAAAGAGCTATACGGACTAGAACCATTTTACAATGCCACACGAAAGAAAGATTTAATTGGTCATTTAGTTATAGGACTTGCCCCACATACTAGTGCAGGAATAATCGGTAGAATAATTGGTTACACGCCAGCAAAGGTTGGTTATGCCCATCCTTATTGGCATGCTGCAAAAAGGAGAAATTGTCTGGCACCCAACGAAAAAATAACTCTTTGGGATAATGTAAAGAAAGAATTCTTAGAAATTGAGTTAGGGATAATAGTTGAAAAAGCAATTTTAATGGAACCAGAAATAAAAGTAGTAGATGATTATGGAACAATAGAAATAATAAACCCATTCAAGCACTTATTCGCTATTAGCATAAATCCCATAACAAAAACACCGATTAAACAAGAAATTAAGGCGTGGATTAAGGGTTATAGTGATTACTGGCTTGAGATCATGACTAAATCTGGTGAGAAAATCACAATGACTCCTGATCACCGTTTAATGGTATGGAACAAAGATCAAGAGCGATATGAAAAGAAAAAAGCATTTCAGTTAAAAAAAGGAGACAAAATACCGATTATTCAAGAACATTCAATAAATTATGAATCAATAAAAATAGAAAAACAAGAGCTATTATTATCGGAAAAAATAAGGAACGAAGAAATAGTAAAAATTGAGCGGAAAATAAAGAAGCAGAATTCTTATTGTGTAGAAGTCATTCCCAAAGACGGTGGTAAAGATCTATTCCATAATATAATTTTAAATTCTTCAACTGTTACTATGCAATGCGATTCTGACGAGGATGCAGTGCTACTTCTTCTTGATGGGTTGATCAATTTCAGTAAACACTTTTTACCTGCAAAAAGAGGGAGTAAAATGGATGCTCCATTAGTACTTGTTATTAATCTAGATCCTTTAGAAGTAGATGACGAAGCCCATAACGTTGATTGCAACTGGGAATATCCATTAGAAGTATATTATGCATCATGGCGAGAAGAAGATCCATCCTCAATTGAAGAGCTATTAGACAACGTAAAAAAAAGATTAGAAACAAACCTTGCTTTTGAAGGAATAGGATATACTCATCCCGCTAGTAAAGCTTTTGATGGCCCACCATCAACTCTTTACAAAAGACTAGGGAAAATGGATGAAAAAGTAGATGCTCAATTAAGAATAGCTAAACTAATCGATGCTGTAGAAATGAATGATGTTGCCAAAAGAGTAATAGAAAAACACTTTTTACCAGATATTATTGGTAATTTAAGAAAATTTGGAGCTCAAAAATTCAGATGCACAACATGCAATACTACTTATCGTAGAATTCCATTAAGCGGGAAATGTACAAACAAAAAATGTAAGGGAGGAAAACTAAACTTAACTATTCATAAAAAATCTGTAACTAAATACTTCGATCTTTCTTTTACCCTCGCTAAAAAATATGGCCTTTCTGATTATTTGATAAGCCGTTTAGAAGCATTAAAGCTAGGTTTCGAGGATGACGATGAAGAAAAAGATAACCAAAAAACTCTAGACTTAGGTGAATATTTCTAAAAAATAGTGATGAAACTAAAAAAGATTTATTCCTTAGGGATTCCACGTATCTCGAGATGAAAAGGATAAAAAGTATTCTTAGGGGGTATTAAAGAGATAATAAATGAACTGAGCTCTTTAACATCTATTACTCTTGAAGGATGAGGAGGCCCCTTAGGAATAAAAGACGTATTTAAATCGTCTGGACACACCATGTATACTCTTATTTTTGACCAGAACAAATCATCTCTAATTGCTTTTGCAAAACCTTCAAGGCCATGTTTAGCCATTACGTAAAGTGAGCTATCAATAGTACTCTCATGAGACAAAATGCTACCTATAAAAATCATTATTCCTTCGTTATTATGTTTTAAATATTCATATACTATTTTTGTAAGTAAAAATGCTCCTTTTAGCTGGGTATCAATAATAAGAGAGTAGTCATCCGTCTTAAAATAGTTTACTTCTCCAAGCGCCAAATTAGCCGCACAATGAACAAAACCATAAAATTGCCGATCTCTTTTTAATAACCAGTTAAAAGCTTCTTTAATTAGGTCTTCGTCAGTAATACTCCCTTGAAAATGAACTATGTAACTAGAAACATCTTCAGGAATATCATAAGGAACTGTTCTTGAAATAATGCCAACTAATGAACCTTTTTTAGCTAATGATATTGCAACTTGTCTACCTAATCCTCTAGATCCTCCGCTCACTAAAAACGACATCTTGTTCCATTTAAACATTTTAATCACTCTTTAATTTCTTCAAATAGTTCTTGAAGATATTTTATGCTCATTGGTGACATTCTACCAACACCTAGATTTGCCCTTGAGATTGTGGGTAACGGAGGGATTTGTCTTCTTTTAAACTCATTTTGAACCAACTTTCTACGGACCCATAATTTTTCTTTATCTTCAGGACCAACAATTTTATCGAAAGGGATTACTTCCTGAAGGTAATGGTCTAATTTATAATAGGGCATTAGATCATCCTCATCTTTCTGGTTATTTGCAAGTTCCGCGCTTGGTGGTCTATTAATAATAATTTCGGGAATAATACCTGGTTTTATCCTATTCACGTACCTTGCCAAGTCATAAACACGAGTTTTAAAGATATCTCCTAATATACTCCAAGCACCAATAGCATCACCATAAAGAGTCATATATCCAACCGCTAATTCACTTTTATTACCAGTGTTTAATACTAAGGCATGGTATTTATTGGCATAGTACATTAAAACCATACCACGAATTCGACTCTGAAGATTTTGAAAAGCAATACCATCATTTTCCGATGCGTTTAAAGTAATAGCAACTGTTTTAAGAATCGGCTCGATATCTATAACATCAAGGTCAATACCCAAGTTTTTAACTAATTTATTTACCCCTTCATAACTCAGCTTAGAAGTGTAACGTGAAGGCATAAAGACCGCTTTTACTCTTTTTGGACCAATACTAAGAGTAGCAATAGTGGCAACCAATGCCGAATCAATACCACCGCTTAAACCTACAACTACTTTGTCAAAAGGTGTTTCTCTTAAATAGGACTGTAGACTTACTCTCAAAGCGTGAAATAAGATCTCATCAGGATCAGTCCTATAAATACTTGAAGAATTATTATTAAGAGAATTAGCACTCTTATTAATGGGTAATTCTATAGTCAAATATTCTGATTTGAAGGGTTTTGCTTTAATCAATAACGTTCCATTTGGAGATAATATAAATGATTGACCATCAAATATCACTTCCTCTTGACCCCCCCATATATTAGCATAAACAACATAAGAATTCATGAACGTAGCATGAGACCGGGTTAACTCTAAGCGTTCTTTAAATTTATTTTCGGTAAATGGAGATGCATTGATTATTACTAGTAAATCGGGAGATGAAGAGAAATGTGAAGCTAAAACCTTACTTTCTCTCCACATATCTTCACAAATAGCAACCGCTATATTCCAATCATATAGATTTAAGGAGGGTTTGTATTTATCCTCAGGGGTTTCAAAAAAACGTGCTTCATAAAAGACATTGTCATAAGGCAAGTAATGCTTTGGAATTCCTTCTTTAAAACCAAGAGGGGAAAAAACAGTGGCACCATTATATTTACGTTTTTTCCCCGATTCTAACATTGAACCAATAATTATGGTAGTATTATCCGCATAAGAAAAAACTCTGTTTAACCATTCTTGTTCTTTTTCAAATAATAAAGGACTTAAGAACCAATCCCTAGAATAATAGCCAGAAATAAATAATTCCGGAAAAATTAGTAAGTCAATGTTGTTTTGTTCAGCATATTTAACTGCTTTAATCGCTCGTTTTGCATTTTCACTTAATTCACCAAGAGTGCTTCTTAACTGAGCAATCATGACTTTTAATGGATGTTTATGTTCCCAGTTTTTTTTAGAACCGGCCTCTAAATTCATTGTCCTCTTCTTGATATTTACTCCGATCCATTATTAATCGATCTGATAATTACTTGTTTTTTGTATCAAGAAGATTATATCAAAGACCTGTGTTTTGCTAGAAAATAAGCAGTGACTGTAGGAAGATCAACAATTTCACCCATAGAAACTTTTTCTAAAAATTCTTCTTCACTTACAACATAAGTTTCTAAAAACTCAGTATTATCAGGAGGGAGGGGAGAACTAAAAAGTTCAGAAGCAACATAAAAGTATACCCATTGTGTTGTCCAAGTAACGGGACGTAACTTCTGGACCAAAACTAGTTTTTTAGATGAAAACCCTATTTCCTCTCTAAGTTCTCTTTGAGCAGCTTGTTGGGGTGTTTCATCCTTTTCCATACGGCCTGCGGGAAATTCTAAACTAATATTTTTCCAAGGAGGGCGATACTGTTTAATCATTAAGAACTTTTTATCACGACGAATAGGAAGAATCGAAACCCAATTTGGGGCTTCAATAATTGTAAAAGTAAAATGCTTTTTGTTGGGCAATAAAGTTTCTTCTTCCCATAAGCTAATCCAAGGATTCGAATATTTTTTTTCTCTATTTAAAACAGGCCATGGATCATTGTCATTCATAATTATCATCACAACAAAAGTTTCATTATTTTTCATGTTTTTAATTGAAAAAAAAGGTTTGGAGAGAAATTTATAATTTTAACAATTCAATATCTGTTTCGTCATCACACCTAATCTCTACAATATTATCATACGGATTAAACACTTTGCCTTTTTTAATCAATAAAGAGTCTCCTATCTCAACATTGCTAATTTGCTTGATCCAATTATTCATCAGTACAACTTTAATCATACCACTGTCATCATAACAATACAACGGCCGAACAGTTATTTCAGGAATTAACAGATCAGGCCTAGCGGGAAATACATGACTTATATTTACATGAATATTTGCTCGTTCAATTGCTGGTGAAATTTTATTAACCTTTAAAATAATATCATCTCTTTGAATAATTCCTTTAGAGATAAGTTCCGCACGGATCTTATCTATAGAGGCCTTTTCTAGACCTTGACTGTTTTTTAATGCTTCAAGTACTGTTTCTGGTTGTTTTTCTAAAGCACAGCTTAAATGGTACCATCCATAAGCAGTAATTTCTTCGTTTTTTTTCTTAAAGACATAAGGAATGCCTAATCTTATCTCTCCCTTCGCAATAGGTTTTTTACATATCCTACAACGAGCCTTCGAAGAGCGGGAATATTCAAGAATTGGTTCTATCTTTTTTTCCACAACCTATTGCAAGTATTTGAAAAATAAAAATACTCTCCTTAAAAATACGTAGAATTAATGATTTTCAAATACTTTTTAGTTTGAAAATTCGGACAAATAAAAAAAATAGTATAGGATTATGAATATGGGAAGAAGAAAAAATCAATTAAAAATCAATTAAATATAATATAAATCATTTTAAAACGAAACTACTATGTGAGAATATAATGAATTACAATACGTTTAATGCCGTTAAGGCGATTGAAAATTATCTCTTAGAGAAGAATGAGATAATCTCTAAAACAAAAAAAGAGTATCTACTTTCTTTGAAAAAGATCCTAGAGAAATCAGGACATGAATTAGTAGCAATTCATGGTCCTTGTTCTGATGGTGTAATTTCAGGAGTATTATTAAAATTCTTATTTCCTGAAAGCACTGTAATTCCTATTGACTACTGGTTTATTAAAGACGAATACTTAGGAGAAATCAGTGAGAAATTGCCTTGGAAAGCAATAGGGGACTTATCTCCATTAAATCAATCACTTATCAAGGAGTTATATTTTGATCATCATAGAACTTCAATTGGAAAAACATTCAATGCAGAAAAGGTTTTTTTTGATGCAAACGGAGAAAGTGCGTCTAGTGTTTTATTTGATGCCTTGAAAAGTAAAATCAATTTCCCACAACATTTCGAAAAATTAGTTGAACTAACAAGAATCACAGACACAGGAAATTATCCTGGAGATCCTCCAATAAATCCTCCTAAAAAAGTAGAAAAATGTTCTTTTGACGAACTTGTATGGTTATTTGATGATGCGACAAGCTCTTGTAAAAATGCTTTTGAGGTGATAGACCTTATTGATGGTTATTTCAAAGAAGGCGTGGAATACTTAAATAACGAAAGTATCCAAGAACGAATAAAGCATTATAGAGAAGAAAGAAAAGAAGCCTGGGAGTTAGGACAAAAAATAGAAAATACAGATTTCCTTGTTTTCATTGTTAAAGACGAACAATTAGATCATAGGTCATTACTTAGAAGCATATTAACAAGAGTAAATATTGGTGCAGCCTCAGTAGTGGAGGAATTAGATCACAGTGCAAGAATATCACTTCGTATTAAAAAGAGTTATCAAAAAGAAAACAAAGAGTGGGAAAAATACAGAGTAGACCAATTAGCAAAGTCAATGAACGGGGGAGGACACATGGCCGCTTCTGGAGCAAAAACAAAGACAGTACAAGAAGCCATAGAAAAGATATCTCAATGGGCTTCAGAAAAAGGCCTTAACCTTATAATTGCGGATTTTAGAAATATAATCGAATAAGTGTGAGCTACCCCCTTGCTTTGGCAAGGGGCTTACTGCTTCATCCAGAAGACTTGCTCCAAGACTACTTCCTTTATTTATTGTAAGGAAAACTATCATCAAAGGAATGGTTTAGAGTATTTTTTTAGAATTCTCTCCGCAGTCGCTATGGGGCGTCCCGCCCCAGTCTTGATTTTGCGGATGCTTATAA
>JAMOVR010000071.1 GCA_027061945.1 Candidatus Heimdallarchaeota archaeon | reverse complement strand
GTTCTGTTTCTGCGTAGTTATTTCCTTCATTTTTTTCACGCGGTAATAAAAACAGTATTAATGGAATTTCCAGAGATAGTATCCATAAAAAATGTTTTGTACTCAAAGAAAGGATAATCCATGCGAAAAGAGGAAAGATAATAGCTAAAGAATACAAGATTTTTTCTAATGGCCTCATATTTATTTTCGTGTTATTAATATGAACATTATAAAAAACTGTTATTTATTGTGATGTTTTGTAATGAAAAAAATTTTTTCATAAAAACGCTTTAGATTATAAAGGCTGTTAGCTTATACTTGTTATTCTTCTTTTCTTTTGAATATCTATTATTTTTTGTGCACCGATTTCATATCCTATTATTATGCCTAACCAGCCATATGTAAAGAATACTATCCATGGGATAACTGTTGCACCAAATAGATTAATTTGAAGTACTACGTAATTTTCACTTTGTATTTTTAATAGGATTGATAATATAATTCCAATTGTAGAGGAAATTATTAAAGGTAAAAATATGTAAAATATAGCATTTATGAATCTTTTTATTTTCTGGGAAGAAGGAATTTGTTGAATTACCATTAATTTCAAGAGATAACCTATTATTAGATAAAAGAAAAAGGATCCAATAAATATAATCTGATTTATTTTTACTTGGTTTGGATCTGGGAAGGTTAGAGGGGTATACTCGTAATTCGGGTTTTCAAGGGTAATTGAAGCAAAACCACTGAGAAAAATAATTATTGAAATTGAAGCAACATATTTTATTTTTACCGCTAAATTTTTTGGTCTAAGCTCTTCTTCAAGTTCTTCCTCAATTGGTCTTGTTTCTTCTTTTTTTGTTTCTAAATTCTCTTGTTCTCTTTCTTTTTCTCTTATTTCTTCTTTTTGCTGTGTTATTGGTACATTTATATTAGGTTCAAAAGATGGTTCTGGCGGTATAGATGGAGTGATTTCAATTTCAGTTTCTTTAGAAGTTTCTTCTGTTTCGGGTGATGAGGCTTGTAGAGGAAACTCTACATTACTCACTGCTCTTGTAGGTGGTTTTGGGACAGGGATACGTGTTTCTTCATGCTCTTCTTCTTGCTGAGTATTTGGTGGTGGTAATGGTACATCTGTGATTTCCGCGTCTTTTGTTGGTGGAATTGGAATCGTTTCTCCTCCACTAAAACTTGGCATTATATTTTCTTCATTACTAGAACTGATCTCTGGTGGCGTAGGGATCTGTTGCTCGGATTGTTCTCTCTCTTCTGGTATTTGAAGCGTAGTAGGTGGTTTTGGCACTTCAAAACCGGGTAATTCTGTTGGTTTCTCATATTCTATTTCAGGAATAATCTCCTGTCTTTCTTCATTGTTTTGATTTGTTTTTATGTTTTTTTTGTCTCCTTCTTGTGTAACATTTGTTATTGATGGAACGGGAGGTGGTGTTAATGATTGAGGCTTTTCTTCAAAAAAAGTTTCTTCTTCCTCCTCTATTTCTACAGGCGGTCTAGGAACATCCATTATTTTTGGTAAATTTTCTTGAAGATCTGTATCTGTATTTTTTATTTCTGTTTCTTTTTGAGGATTTGAGGGCGTGGGCGAACTTAAAGTATTTGTTTCAACTTCTTCTTGTTCATTTTTAATTGAGCTTTCTTGTTTACTTGGTTTTTCTATTTTATCTACTAAATCTAAAAATTCATCAATATCTATTTCTTCTTCAGTTGTTAATAATGGTGTTCCACAATGAATACATTTTTCTTTATTTGCTGGAGTTAATTGCCCACAATACCAGCAACGAATATTTTTATCTTCTTCGTTCATGACAGTACCCTCTTGGGAGAATAATTGTTCTTTTTATTATTAGCTATATAATATAATTAACAATACAATTATTTCTAAATCATTAATTAACCTTAAAATTATAAATATTTCATCCTAAAAAATTGAGTCTTAAAATGAAAAACAATTCTTCTAATTAAAGCCCATTTTCCAAAAAATAAAATTTCAACTTAAGAAATAAAAACATGATTCTAATACAAGTTTCAACCAACAAGATTAAAATGGTAAAATCTCAAGCTTGTTCTGATGTTAAACCCACAAGTATTATTAGTACTAATTCAAGCAATGTTCTTCATTGCCTTAGTATTAGGTCTCGTTTATCATTGGCTCAGTATGGAAGAAGGCGAAAGTTCGTAATTACTCCTCGCAAAAGCAAGGAGTAGTTTATCGTCTTTCTCTCTTCTTAGAAATAAAAACATTGTTAACCTAAGATAAGATATACTAAAACATTTTTAGTTATATATAAAAAGGTGAAACTCATGAAAATAACCCTCAAAATTGGAGGTTCGGTTATTTTTAAAGAAAATAATCAATATAATATTGAATTAATTGGTAATTATGCCTCAGTAATTAGAAATGTACTGGAACAGCAAGAATATTCTGTTTCTAAAATGGTTGTTGTTGTAGGTGGTGGTCGACTTTCCAGAGAATTAGTTAGCATCGCTAGATCTCTTTCTTCTTCCACATCTAATGCTCATCTTGATTTGCTAGGCATTCATGCTTCAAGATTAAATTCATTATTACTTATTTCCGCACTTAAAGATTTGGCCTATCCTTTTCCACCACAGTCTTTTGAGGAGGCATTACGAATAATGAGTGGAAATAGTACATTGATTATTAGCGGTGGATTGCAACCTGGTCAGTCTACAAATGCTGTTGCCGCAATTCTGGCGGAAGCATTAGGAACGGACTTATTAATTAACCTTTCAAACATAAAAAAGGTATATAACAAAGACCCTCGAAAGTTTAAAGATGCAAGACCATTGGATGTCATTGATTATAACGATTTTATCAAGATTGTTATGGAAAACCAGCAAAAGCCTGGTAATTATGAACTATTTGACTTAGTTGGTGCAGAAATAGTAAAGAGGAGTGGTATTCCTCTATATTTTGTTGATGGCTATAATCCAAAGCTTATAACTGATGTTTTGAATGGTGAAAATCCTGGGAGTCTGGTGACTAAAGTTGAACGGGGCTAAAATAGATGTTTTGAGATTAGGGCATAGAATTGAAAGAGATAAAAGATTGTCAACTCATGTTGGGCTTAGCTCTGCATTATTCAACGTTGAAAATTGGTATTATTCGGGGGAACATGACGAACATTTAGAAGAAAGTATTTCTTCAGTTGCTAAAAGATGGGGGGCGCCCACAAAAGTAGTTTTTCTAGAATCACCTTACAAATTCATACGACATTACTCAGGTACCACTGTGCATTTAACAATGTATGGAGCACCCCATAAAGAAGTGATCACAGAGCTTAGAGAAGAGAATTTAAATAGAGTTTTGATTATTGTAGGTGGACCAAAAGTTCCTGGTCATGTATATGGGGATGTAGATTATAATTGTGCGGTAGGTTATTTTCCTCATAGCGAAGTATCTGCATTAGCGATCTTTCTATATGAATTATTAGGAGACGAAATTATTTATGCTAAAGACCCAAATGCAGAAATGAAATTACAAGGGGGAGAAAAGGGTTGGGGTAAAAAACAAAAAAGAAGAGGATTAAAATCCAATTAAATTAATTAGCTTTATTCCTTATTCTTTTTTTTGTCTTTAATTACAATTATATCTCCAAGTGTTGTTTTCTTATTTCCACTAAGAGGTTCAGGGGAATATTCAAAATCAGTTACCTCTTCAAGTAGTGTTATTCCTAATTCTCTTTCAAGTTTTTCCACCACTGCGTCTGAAGGCTTTATTTTTTCGGTCTCTATATTTTGCAAAAGTGATACAGGTTCCTTTATTTTTCGGCTTAAATCTAAGTGAGATAATTTCTTTTTCTGTCTTGCCGCTCGGATAATTGCTCCGTAGCCTTCAATTAAAACTTTTTCTGGCCTCATTGTACTCCTGCTTTTTTTGGGAGTTCTATGTTTTGTCGTTATATTGCTTGTTTTTTTACTGTTTTTTTTCTTAACCGTAAATTCAGATATCGGTTTATTCGCTTTTGATTGCACTGGAGTACCGAATTTTGCGCATGAAGAGCATACTTCAAGAATTGTTCCTTCAATTTTAATCATTATGCCATGGTCATGAAGTTCTCGACCACACATCTCACATTGGCTCGTCAAAGTTACTCACTACCTTTAGTAGAGTTTTTTCAAATAACTGATTTGAAACACACTTAATAAGTTAATGATTTTTTTCAAATATTTGAAAGACATGACTGACCGCTAATCGAGCCGTTTTTTAAGTAATGTCATGAACGAAGGTGCATTTATTTAATGATTTTTGAAGGTTTTTCCTTTGTTTTCATACAATCCTTTTAAGCAGTAATTCGGTAATTTATCATGATGACATCCAAATTCTCTTTTGTGAGCCAGACATTAGAACAGTTGAAAAAAGAGGGTCGTTATAACTATATTAAAGAGAATGAAGGCCCCCAGGGAGCTTGGCTAATTATTAATGGCAAGAAAGTGTTGAATATGTGTTCAAACAACTATTTAGGGCTTGCAAATGACCCTAGATTAAAACAGGCTGCAATCGAAGCAATTGAAAAATATGGTGTTGGGCCAGGGGCTGTTCGTAGTATTGCAGGTACAATGAAAATTCACCGTGAACTAGAGAAAAAACTCGCTGAATTCAAAGGTACTGAAAGATCTCTTGTCCTTCAATCAGGTTTCAACGCAAACTTAGCGGGGATACCTCCATTATTACCAACACCAGAAGCTGCAGTATTCACTGACGAACTTAATCATGCTTCTATCATTGATGGGATTCGGTTGACAAAAGCTAAAAGATACATCTATAAACATGGAGATGCATCTGATCTAGAAGCTAAACTAAAAGAAGGAAAAGATCATCCAATAAAACTCATCGTTACAGACGGAGTATTTAGTATGGATGGGGATTTAGCACCTTTACCTGAAATAGTGGAAGTTGCAGAGAAATACGATGCGATTGTGTACGTAGATGACGCACATGGTGAAGGAGTTCTTGGAGATCATGGTAGAGGAATTGTTGATCATTTCAAATTACATGGACGTGTTGACGTGGAATTAGGCACTCTCTCAAAGGCTTTCGGAGTTGTTGGGGGGTACTTAGCAGCAGAGAGCTTACTTATTGATTATTATGAACAAAGTGGGCGACCTTACTTGTTTAGTAGTGCCTTAACAGTTCCAGATACTGCTGCTGCTCTAAGGGCTGTTGAAATACTTATGGAATCTGATGAATTAGTTCGTAAATTATGGGATAACGCAAAATACTTCAAAGAACAAATGCAATCTTTAGGGTTTGATATTGGTCATTCTCAAACACCAATTACTCCTATAATGTTAGGAGAATCGAAAGTTGCTCAAGAATTCTCTGCAAAATTATTTGAAAAAGGAGTATTTGCCACACCGATATTTTATCCAACTGTTCCTAAAGGAAAAGCCCGCATTCGTGTAATGATCAGTGCTGCGCATTCTAAAGAAGATTTAGATTTTGGTTTAAGAGCTTTTGAAGAAGTAGGAAAAGAATTAAAAATTATTTAGTAAGTTCTACTAATCCCTAAAATTAATTAGTGTTTTTAATTTTTAATAATTTCATTTAAATATCTCTCAAGCTCTTTGATGGCTATTTGTTCTTGTTCCCCAGTTTCTAAGTCTTTTATTGTTACCGCTTGTTTTTCTAAGTCTTTTTCACCAACAATAACTAAATATCTAACTCCTCTCTTAGCGAAATGTTCAATTGTCTTCCCTAATTTTCCTTTAGGTGGCATAAATAACACGTGTTTTCCACTTTTTCTAAGTATCTGCGCTATTTCATGGGCCTTTTTCATTGTATTTCTATTTAATGGCCTTATTCCGATTTCAGGAATCCCTATTGAAACTCCTTGGAGCCTATTTTTTTCTTTTAAAATCTCTAAAATTACTGTTTCCCCCATTCCAAATCCTGTTGCTGGAATTTGGGGGCCCCCTAATACTGAGACTAGGTTATCATATCTTCCTCCTCCGGCTAACGCCCTCGGGATCAAGGATTCTGAATCAAACGCTTCAAAGATGATCCCTGTATAATAAGCGAAGCCTCTAACAATACTAGCATCTAAAATAATAGTATCAATTACTCCAAAACTTTCTAAATATTCTTCGAGCTCTTTTATATGTTCGAATACGCTGTGCTCAACACCAAATTCTGAGACATATTTTTCTAGTTCAAATAATGCCTCTTTTAAAGGGCCATGAATCTCAGAAATGTCAAAAAGTTTTTCTGCATTCGACTCATTTATTCCTTTTTCAACAAGAAATCTTACAAATGCATTTTTTCTGATTTGATTAAGGTCTTTGCTTATCTTTAAAATTTCTTTATTGCCCTTGTACTGAGACAGAATATCTTCCTTATACTTATCAAACTTACGGAATTTTAAGGATAATAATTCAATTTCTTTTTCTTTGAGGCCTGCTTTACCTAATTGCTTTTTGAGTTCTTCTTGAAGTAATTTATCTTTTTTATCAAGAATGGGATATACCTCATCAATATTAGTGATTCCTAGTTTTTTCAAAACCGCTTCTAATATTCGGCGATCATTTACATATATCTGGAATTCTGTCTTCTTTAATCCTAATTCTATAAGGATATCATGTAAAATAGTTATTACTTCTGCATCTGCATAAGCAGAATCTAAACCAATGATATCAACATTTAACTGCCAAAATTCTTTTACTCTTCCTCTCTGAGGAGTTTCATCTCTAAAATAACGACTAATTGTTGCCCATCTGACTGGTTTTACTAATTCTTGATCCATTCTTGCTATTAGTCTTCCTAATGTAGGTGTCATCTCTGGTCTTAAAACCAATTTTTCCTTACTTTTTCCTTTCACCTCGAAAACTTCACCTACAATCTCTCCACCCGATTTTACCTCGTAGAGAATTCTTCTTTCAACGATTGGTCCGTCATATAATTCATACCCATATTTTAAAGGTATTTCCTCCATTGTTGAGATTATTTTTTTAATAAGCCTATAGGTAGCTGGTTCATAATCCCTGAACCCGTGAGGAGCATATAAGTATTCTTCAAGGAATTTTTTGCTCATGCTTACTACGCCTCTTTCTTTCGTAACTCTACTAACGCAAAAAGTTATAGGCGTTTTGTTGGAGGAAAAAGTTACTATCTAGTATAACAAGTGATTATTCTACTGGTTTTAGTCCTGGCTGAAACAAATAATTTGCTAGTCTTGTTCCAAGTAATGAAGAAACAGTTACGACCACGATTAATAAGATAAACATGAAAAAATATGCTAGTAACGATGTAATGAATTTCAACCAGGTAAATGATGTTTTAAGGAAAAATACATATCCTAACTCAATCATGCTTGGGAGTGTTATACCAATATTAGAAGCAATTATTCCTGAGATATCTCCTATTACTTCTTGTTTAATGGCTATATACGTAGCTAAAAAACCTGCAAAAACAGAAAGAAGCGCAATAATTAGAAAGCTAGCTTTTTCGAGCCATATTGGCATATATTGGAGAGAAAAGAATAATGTGATTAACAAGATCATAGTAATTATTCCCGATACTAAACTACCTAAAGGACTAAAATTAGGGTTTTCACTACTCACAAGACCTTCTTTGAAAACAATTTATTAAGAGATTCTTCTTTCAAATAAATAATAAACTGAAAAGAGAACAAATATATTCTTTTAGCCAAATCTCATGTTCTTAATAAATTATTCTTCTTCATTTTGGTTTGTAAGTTCATCTTTAATATAATCTATTCTATTTTTTACTAATTCTACAAAGTCATTGTTTAATGTCAAAAAACCAACATACCTATTCATAATGTCCTTATATAAAACTAAAGCTGCTTTTTTTATGGGCAAATAAATTAATGCAAACCAGTACTTGCTTAGGGGGGGATTTCCTTTAGAAACGTAAATTCCCCTTTTGATTGATATTGGGATTTCTTCTTTCAAATCGGTTTCAAAAAAGAGTTCAACAGGGACTTTCTGGTTTAACATACTTATTATTCGATCCATATTCTGTTTTAATCTCCTAACGCTCCCCATGCCTAACTCGAAAGGATATGGTCTTCCCATTGAATAGTCATCAAAATATCCTTCTTTAGCATAAAAAATAGCCATCTCCTCCATAAAACGCATAAAAGTTAAGGCAGATGAAACATCTAATATTAGTTTCCAAGTCAATTCCTCTGTTTGCATGATTTTTGCAATGAGTTGTTTATTATTTGTTCTTATTGCGGTTCCTAAGTTTACCAACGTGTCTAAAAAATCTAATTCCATAGGGAAATCCTTGTGATCTTTTTGAAATTCAGCAGTGAATCTCCCTGACCTGTCTGCAGAAACATATTTAGTTCTTAAAATTGGATAGTCAAAAGAATTTATGAACCTAAGAACGTCTGCCATTGCCCCTTCCATTCCAATTTGTGCTAATTCTGTGCGGATCATGGGAATGACTATTTCCTTTAGAGGGATTACTAATTCTTTATTTACTAAATGTAAAACTTTACTCATTATTATTTCATAACTCGCTCCAAAAAACTTAATCGCTTCAGAAATCCTGATTCTTGCAATAAAAGCCCACCAATCTTCTTTTTCACCATACGAAAATGGCTGTACAATATGTAACCATTGTGGGTCTTGTGTAACTATTGAATTAGTTTGTTTTCCCAATTGAATATGTAATAGGTTTACAATATCTCTCCAAAAATATTCTGCGTGTGGAATAATATTTTGCTCTCTGTAATTAACTATTACTGGCCGTCCTTCTGGTGTAGCTATGCCTACTAAGTCATAAAACGGGTATTTTTGAAAATTGTATTGTATTATCTGATCAATTTTTACCATTTCCTGTGGATTAACAGGAAGTTTTTTTCCTAAAATTATCTCAAGATCTCGTTTTAGTTCTTTAATTTCGGTTTGAGAACCACTTGCTATTTTGATGATTTCTTCTGATTCTTTAAGCCTTTTAATGACTCTTTTTAGTAATCCCTCTGCTCCGTATCTACTCACTGTTTTTTTGCATCTCATGGCAACAACGAAATTTCCACTTCTTTTATAAAGAATATATGTATTTTCAAGTTCTTCCATAACTATGTTTTCACCAGTAGCTTCAATACCTAATGCGTCTTGGGCTACAATTCTACCAGCAGCTAACATTATGTTCTCATTCTGTTGTGATAAATGAAGAACCGGCGCACCATGGTAAATAACGTGAAGCTCAAGAATTTCGGAATGCATTAATTCACCCAACTTTCTTCTAATTTAGTTATTATCTAATTTCCCGGCTTCTAAGGTTCTTCTCAAGCCTTTTCAAAGTAAATATGTCTCAATAGCTGATAAAGATTTCCAGACCTTTAAAATCGTTTTGGAATATCGTTTACATATAAAAATAATTCCTTGCGTTTTCTGTATTATTAATTCACTTTTTTCTCTTTGTTCTGACCGATAATTTTTAACTTTTAACCACTGATCATTACACATGCCCAAAAAAGATTTTCTTACTTTGCTGGATTATAGCAAAGAAGAAATTTTAGAGCTTTTAGATATTTCAGATAAAATGAAAGAATGGGTCAAGAATAATATTCAGAAAAGGCCCTTGCAAGGAAAGTCTATGGCCATGATTTTCCAGAAAAGAAGTACTCGTACTCGTGTAAGCACAGAGACGGGTATTGCTTTTTTAGGCGGTCATGCGTTGTTTTTAGGAATGAATGACATTCAATTAGGGGCTAATGAAACTTTGAAAGATACTGCTTTAGTACTATCAAGATATAATAATATATTATTAGCTCGTGTTTATGGTCATGAAGACGTAGAAGACTTAGCAAGATACGCTACCGTTCCAGTAATTAATGCATTAAGTGAAAAATTTCATCCTTTACAGATACTAGCAGATCTAATGACCATAAAGCAACATTTCGGCAAGTTAGAGGGACTAAAAATTGCATGGGTCGGTGACGGAAACAATGTTTGTCACTCTTTAATGATTGGTGCTACAAAAGTAGGTATAAACATGTCTGTTGCAACTCCTAAGGGATATGAGCCTGCAGAAGATGTTGTAGCTGAAGTACGCAAAATTGCTGAGAAGAATGGTGTTAAGTTTGAAATGACTAATGACCCTAAAGAAGCGGTTAAAGATGCTGATGTAATTGTTACAGATACTTGGGTTTCAATGGGGCATGAGGAAGAAAAACAGAAAAGATTACGTGATTTTGCAGGTTATCAAGTAACAATGGAACTAGGAAAACTAGCAAAGCCACACTGGAAATTTATGCATTGTTTACCTAGAAAACCAGAAGAAGTGACCGATGAGGTATTTTACAGTGAACGAAGTATTGTTTTTGATGAAGCTGAAAATAGGATGTACACTGTGATGGCAGTAACTTTAAAGCTGTTAGGTATCGAAGCCAAATAAGCAAAGCTATAATGAATATAGATAGATATTTTAGATAAAATAATATTGTTTTTCTTTTTTAACCTTTCTCGGCTGGAAATCCCCTTACGAAAGGGAGGGGATTAAATGAAAGCCGAAAATTATATGTTTTTTTTTGTATATTTTTTTCTTGCAGGGCTGGGACGGCCCGTAGCGCCTGTGGAGAGCGTCTCCTCTGTGAAGCAGGAAGCCCCTCGCAAAAGCAAGGGGTAGTTCACGATAAGTTTGGGCAGGAAGCCCACCACATTTAGTGGTGGGAGGAATGCCCATCATAAAATCAAATAGATGTTTGCCATATAATTAATTATGGTGTATTAAAGATGGCGACATTCTAAACTAAAACAGTAGTGTATAACATAGGTTATCATCTGATATGGTGTCCCAAATATAGAAGACCTGTTCTTGTTGGCGAAATAGAGAAGAGATTAAAAGAACTTCTTAAAACGAAAGCGGAAGAAATAGGAATTGAAATAGTAGAAATGGAAGTTATGCCAGAACATGTGCATTTATTTGTTAAAACAAAACCGACAGCAAGTCCGCATTGGATTATCCAGCAGTTAAAAGGTTATACTTCAAGAGTTTTGAGACAGGAATTTCCAAAGTTAAGAACCAGATTACCATCGTTATGGACACGAAGTTATTATGTTGAAAGTGTGGGGCACATATCTGAAGAAACCATAAAACGATATATAGAGGAGCAAAAAGGAAAATGAAGGCAACAATCAAAGTTAAGATATATGCGAGTGATAGAAAGACGCAATTGTTAAGGCAAAGTCTAGGTAATACTCGCTTCGTATGGAACAAGTTGCTTAATTTAGAGAAAAAACACTACGAACAAACACGGGAGTTTTTGTGGTATTCTGACATGTGTAGAGAAATAACGCTTATGAGAAAAGAATATTCTTTCCTGAAGGAGACGTCTGTATGGTGTCTTCAGCAAATAGCGAGAAAGCTTCATTTTGCATTGCTGGATTTTGTTAAATACAAAGACGAAGGACGGGATTTTCCCAAGTATAAGAAAAAGAAGAATTACGATGGTATTCTTATTTATCCGAGAGATTTCAAGTTCAAAGGAAAGAACTTGTATCTTCCCAAGATTGGATGGGTAAGCATCAAGGACAAGGTAACAAGGAAGCCAGAATGGGAGAAAATAAAGGAGACTGTAAAGCAGGTATGGGTGAAGGAAGACCCAGACGGGTTCTTTGCCCACATAGTGCATGAAAGAGATAAAGAGGAAAAAGAGAGTAACAGCAACATAGTAGGCATTGACGTGGGGATAAAAAACACGTTGACCATGAGCAACGGAGAAACACTAAACCTAAACCTAAACAAAAACAAGATAATGAGACTGGTAAGAAAAATAGAAAAAATATAGAGCATCATAGACAAGAAAAAGGAGATAAACAAGAAAAGACGCTTAAAACACTCCAGAAGAATAACCATACTAAAGGGGAAGAGGGACAGGCTATTCAAAAAAATCAGGAACATCAAACAAGATTTTTATTACAAAGCCGTGAACCACATACTCAACAACCACGAGTATGTGGCAATAGAAGACCTAAACCTGAAAAAACTAAAAGAACATGTGGGTGAAAACAAGAAAACAAGTAAAAACGTGCACAAGTATTTGCAATACGTTTCTTTAGGAGATTTTTTCTGTGTGCTGGAATGAAAAACACAGCTATACGCAAGAAAAACAATAAGATAAGAGTAGACCCTAAAAACACAAGCAAGACTTGTTCTAGGTGCGTGCACGTAAAACACAAATTGAAATTAGGAGACAGAGTGTTCAAATGCCCAGCATGCGGACTAGAAATAGACAGAAACCTGAATGCCTCAATAAACATACTAAACAGAGGATTGGAATCATTAACCCTGACCAAGACCCCCTCTATCTCGTTCTCGTCGGGACACGGCGAGTACAGGCGCAAAATGGCATGACGTCTAAACACTCATGCCTATACGCCCAACCCCACGACTTCAGTCGTGGGAGTATGTCAGAAAGTTAGTATGTCTAACATATTTAATGAGGGATAATAAGTCTATCATCACTTTCTTGTTCTACGCTAATGAACCCCATTAACTCTAATTCTTCTAAGAACTCATTTAGTTGCTTTTCTGTCAAGTTAGGGAGATTATTAATTAGATCAGAGTACTTAATTCCATTTGGGTTCATTATCAAAACTCCTACAATCGGCTTATGTTGCTCAGAAATATTTGGTAAATTCCCTAAGTGGAAAAGAGTACCCCCCATTTCTTTTCCTCTTAGTCTTAAAGAAATTACATGGTTGATTCTATCTTTAAGTAGATTTAGGAATTCTTTTCCTTTTTTATCACAATCAGGTTGATCCGATTCTAAGAAAGAAAGATCTTGTTTTGCCATGAATTTCCTTAGTTGTTGTTCTAAAAAAGACATGTTTTCCAGAATAACTGACTTTTGTTCTTCACGAAATTGCAGCACAAAAATAAGTATTCTATGGATAGTTCCAATTCCAGATTGTTCTTCTCTTTCTATTAGAATTCTATAAGGAAATATCAAAGAAAAAAGATTTAGCCCTTTGTCTTTTAGTTCTACTGTTTCAATGGGGCCATGAAATTTGTTGTTTGCTAATAAATTTTCTCCTATTCCTGTAGTCAGTACTATTCGAGAGGCGAACATTTCTTTTGTGACATCATCAAAAAGACCTGGAGATGTGTTTGCACAGAAAAAAGGCCCATATATTTGGTGTGAAAAAACTAAGGCTACATCATAGACATAATCGCCATCTGAATTCATCTTCAAGAAACTATTACTATTGAGTGATTAAAATGTTGCCAATTTCTACACTACATGCAGGATACAAACCTTAATTACTTACGTGAACTCCTCCTTATTTTTACAAGTAGCATTGTGCTTCATTAAGAGCCCCTCCCCTGAAACCACTTCTTTACAAGAAATGATTTAGGATAAATAGATCTCTAATGATTTTCTTGTTCATAGTCTCTATAATTTGTTTTAGCCTACCGAGACTGTTATGTATTATTTGGGCAAGTATAGACGTCAGTGGTATGGAGCGACCCTATGCTTTAAAAGAGGCTTCTAAAATCCTAAAAGTATCGGTCAAAACCCTAATCT
>JAMOVR010000070.1 GCA_027061945.1 Candidatus Heimdallarchaeota archaeon | reverse complement strand
TATTGAAAATGGCATTGATACCACTGCAACCCCTAAAAAAACAGACAATCAGGATGATGTTAACGATTTAATGGCCGAACTTGGATTGGATTGATCCTGATTCAACTTTCGGACTTGGTTCTGGCGTCACCTAACTTCTTGAATTGTTTGTCAGAGGGAAGTTGATACAACTCCACCTTATTATTGTTCTCTATGTCCACTGGTAGACAAACCAGGCAGGCAGGAATGAAGTGGTTGCTCTCAAATTTTTCATAAATGTAATATTCGTTTCTTAAAAATCTCAGGAAAATTCTAGAAAAATCTTTCCTTATTTGGAAAATATTTTCAATTTTTTTTACTAAACATAGTTAACCATTGGTTTTATCGATTATTCCCCCCCTAAACTAAAACAGTTTTTTGGCATGGTTTGTGCCAATCTTGAATTTGATGGAAGAGGTCTTGGTGTATAGGTAAGGGGTGTTGTGGGTAATTAGGGTTTTGCCTTTCCTGTTGTTAAAAGCCACTTTCTCTTCCTATTACCTGTTCTATTTTATGCATTAATAAATTTTAAATGAAGGGAGGTGGTGGTTTTGAGATGATTTCCTGTCATTTTATGTAGGGCTATGAAATAGCAATAATGAAGGAGAGGAATTGAATTATTCATTATTGATGACATTTAGGAGGAAGTGATGAAAAGAATAAGTTTTATATTCTTGGGCTTAATTATTGTTTGGGTTTCTGTCGTAAGTGCTGAGGTTATAACATTTGACGATGTTCCAGGAGTAGATCCTATAATTGGCTATGATGTTGTGCCTGATGGTTATGGTGGATTAAATTGGGATAATTTTTATGTAGCCCATAAAACTTACCATGAAACCAACTATCCGGGTTCTGGCTATGTAAATGGAATCGTTTCTGGTGAATGGGTAGCTTTTAATGGGTATGCTAAGCCTGCACTAGTGTCTGGCACGCAATTTGATTTTAATGGAGCATATTTTACAGCTGCCCGGAATAATGACCTTCAGATTGATGTTAAGGGGTATTTAAATGGTTCATTATTATACTCTAGGACAATTACTGTAGATTACACGAGCCCAACATGGTTTGATTTTGATTTTTTGGGGATAGATAAGCTGCAATTTAATTCTTATGGAGGAGTTGATGCTGGTCTCGGCAGCGGCAGCGGTGCTAACTTTGTGATGGATAATTTAACAATTAATAACAATTCTTCTCCTTCATCAGTACCTGAGCCAAGTACTATCATACTCCTTATAACAAGTTTTGTGGGGATGAGAGCATTAAAGAAGTTACATAGGAAATAATTTATAAAATTCATTACCTGATTTAGCTAGTCGGTTTCATTAGGTGTGTGGTGCTGGTTTCAGGGCTGTTGTCAACAAAGAGTTGTCCGGTTTGGGTGCGAATAAACCGTCCTCTTTTTTAGGGAATTGGAGGATCTTATTATTGTTAACTCAACTTTTGGAGGTGTATTTAATAATTTCGCCAAATCGTTTTTTGAATAAAATTGAGACATAGCCTGTGGAGATAACAAGGCTTATTGTCTATAAACTAACTCCAAAAGTTGAGTTGTTAACTTGAAAAATATGCCCAAAAGTCGCCAAGCAGTCATTCTCATACATGGGGTTGGTGAACAGCGTCCTCTTGACACATTAAGAAAATTTGTCCGCAATATTCTTGGAGAGAAACGGGATGTTAGAAATAAGCCTGATAAGATGAGCACCTTGTTTGAACTGAGGCGCCTGCAACTAGGATCTAAAGGACGATGCCAGCCACAAACAGATTTTTACGAATACTATTGGGCACATCACATGCGCGATACAAAGGTTCGCATGTTGATTTCCTGGATACGGACTCTCATGTTTCGCTGGCCATGTGAGATTACCAAAACACTACGTCCATATTACTACTTGTTATGGTTTTGTTTTGTAATAATTGGGTGGTGTTTGTTTATTGGATATATAAAAATTGGTTTTGGGATAGTCATTGGTCTTGCTGTGGGATTCTTCCTTGACTACAATTGTCTACGTATCGGATATGGTGTTATTGACGATGCTGCCAGATACCTGAACCCTACTCCAGATAATGTTATTCAGCGCAATAAAATTCGTGAAGAAGGTATCAAACTGCTGGATGCTTTACATAAATCAAGAAAATACAATCGTATTGTCATTGTCGGCCACAGTCTTGGCTCAGTGATTGCTTATGATTTGATCAGGCTTTACTGGTCTTTCGTTGTTCCAACTGAGAATTTTAAGACAATCAGTACAAAATTTTTTGATAACTGGCGTTCAGAGGCAGAATTAATCTTCGAAAGATCTAGCAGCAATGCAGAGAGAGTTGAAAAGTTCCAGCAACTCCAAAACAAGATATGGTTCACTTTACGGAAAGCGAAATATCCTTGGCTGATTCATGATTTGATCACCATAGGTTCACCTTTAGCGCACGCAGAAACACTCCTTGCAAAGACACCAGATGAATTTGAAGAAAAAAAGAAAGATGGTGAATATCCATGTGCACCCCCGTTACCCAATCAGGATTGGTATTATTCTAAACCTGTTATTTTACCGGATGGGCGGCGATGGAATGTGCAGGTTCCTACCCATGCTGTACCATTTATTGCTGTTCGGTGGACAAACATTTTTTTTCCACACCGCAAACTGATCTTAGGAGATTTTATTGGAGGTCCCTTGCAACCAGTTTTTGGTTGGGGCATCCGTGACATTAAGGTAGATCTGATAAATATTTTCGATAAATCTCTTTTATCACACACCAGATATTGGAAATACGCATACAATGACAAGCAAAATATATCAAAATCAAATTTAAACGATCGAAAAGATCCAACAACAGAAATACGAAAATACCTTCGTTTGGATATCGAAAGAGGAAAAAAGTTACCTCCAGTCTAAGCTATACAGCCATATAAGCAAACCAGTTCCATTATGGTTGCTTATAATACCAGATTTTCTGGTTAAAATTCCGTTCCACCTTCAATTGAGCTATTTTCTTATAAAGCTTGTCTAAAAAGACCCGTTGCTCTTTTTCCTTCTTCTTGGATTTTTTTCAAAGACCAGAAAGGCATTGGCCCGCCTTTACTTCTTCCATCTGTGGAAAAAGGAGAATTTTCTAATTTTCTTAAATCTCTTAATTTATCCAGACTTGTAACAAATTCAGCCAGCATATCTCCTGATGATCACGTGATTACCGAAGGCTCGCTTCTGCCGGTAAATTCTTCTAGTTTGGACAGCTTGCGAGATAGAATAATGAGTTCGGAGAGGAAGGCTTGAGTTTCTTGTTCCATCTCTTCAGGCTTTGACGTATAGCCTTCGATGTATATCCTTAAAGTTGCTCCCTTTGTCCCTGTGCCTGATAGCCTGAATACGATACGAGATCTGTCATGG
>JAMOVR010000069.1 GCA_027061945.1 Candidatus Heimdallarchaeota archaeon | reverse complement strand
ACGCCTCCTCTTATAGAAGAAACGGGTAAAATTATTACTCTCTTTTTTCTAACACGGGCCTTAGCATCAACAAAATATTCTGGTAAAGAAGTTCGTGCAATAAATAATCCAGCAATTCTTCTTTTTTTAGGGGTTATTATTGGTGGGATATTTAATTTATTAGAAACATATCTTTATACTTTAATTAATATAGGGGTCTCAATTTTTAACATCACATCTAAAGATTATTGGTTAACTTTCATGTTCCAGTTAATAATAAGATCAATATTTCCATCCCATATAATGACTACTGTAATAATGGCTTATGGTTTAAATTTAAGTTTATATAATTCTGCAAGAAATCATATGTTGTTAAGAGATTATTCCCCATTTTTTGTTACTTTCATAATTGCTCTTTTATTACATGGATCATGGAATTTTGCTGTTATTTTTAGCTCCAGTGACAATATGTTTTTGACTTCAACTTTTAAATTGGGAGATTATCTTATTCCAGTTTTGGTCCCTGTAATCGGTGTTATTGAATGGGGAATATTATTATTCATTTTCTTGTATTCTTTAAATACAGAGTTATATATCTGTAATATCTGTGGCAATTGGCATTCTTCAGAATTAAAAATGAAGGATCACTTGGCGACCCCTGTTTTAAAGCAGCCTTTCATTTATTCAATTTTCCCTATGAAAACAAAGTCTCCAAATAGATGCTTAATTTGTGGTTCTGAACTTTTACATGAAAATTACTGTGATGTCTGTGGCTCTGCTATGGTATATACTTGTCCTATCTGTAGAAATGTAGTCTCTCCATATGCTGATGAATGTTGGTTCTGCAGAACAAGTCTTGTTCCAGCCCTAGAATCTACGATTATGTATCCAATGACTTTCTTAGACGCTATATCAATTGGATACTTACGTTTTACGCTTATTTCTACATTATTTGGTATTTTTATATTTCTAATAACTTTTAAGAGTCAAATTTCAAATTCTTATATCTTACTTATTTTATCTTACTTGCTAATTCTATCCAGTTCTTTATTTATAGTAAACAGTTGGTATTCTAGCGATGATTCTAAGGGGATTAGTATTGCAATTGCTAGAATTTTTTTAACAATGTTTGTTATTTTGTTATTTTTATTTCAATTATTATTTACTACCATGATAACTATCGTCCTGGCGAATATTTATGGTTTATTTCAGTATCTATTAGAGTTTTTATATGAAGCAGTAATTGGGAGCATTACAATTTACATTATCTATATTTTAATTTTCGATTTTAATCCTCTTATTTTCCCCCCAGCTCCTATGATTGTAGAAACAAAAAATTATGAGGTGTTAAAATAAATGCAAACCGTTGGAGATGTCAAAGAAATTACTCAACAAATCCTTTCCGAAATGAAAAAACGAATAATTGGTAATGATGAGACTTTAGAAATTATTTTGACTACAATGCTTGCTAATGGTCACGTTTTACTAGAAGGTGTTCCTGGAATTGCAAAATCTTATATGGCAGCGACTTTAGGAGAAGTTATGGGAATGGATCACAAAAGAATCCAATTTACGCCAGATCTAATGCCTGCAGATATTACTGGCTCTTCGATATATAATCCCAAGGAACAGGAATTCAAGTTTATTCAGGGGCCAGTATTCACAAATATCTTGTTATGTGATGAAATTTCAAGGGCACCTCCTAAGACCCAATCTGCATTATTAGAAGCAATGCAAGAAAAACAAGTATCTGTCGAAGGTAAATCTTATTCACTACCAGAACCTTTCTTTGTTATTGCTACACAAAATCCTATTGAACAAGTTGGGGTGTATCCACTTCCAGAGGCACAAATTGACCGCTTCATGGTAAAACTTTTAGTAAGCTTACCAACATTTGAAGAAGAAGTAGCATTATTAAAATCTAAGCGAGAGAAATTTGTACCGGATGTTGATATTGTTACAAATTCCGCAGAAATTTTGAAAGCACAAAAAATAGTTGAAAAAGTAGAAATTTCTGATCAAGTAATAAATTATATTGCTAGTCTTGTAGTAAAAACTAGGTTCGTGCCTGCTCTTGCGTTAGGTGGTTCTCCAAGAGCCAGTATTGCATTGATGACAATGTCTAGAGCAAGAGCCGCTATGAAAGGAAGAGACTATGTGGAGCCCGATGATGTAAAAGCCTTGTATTTCCATGTCATGAACCATCGGCTAATTTTGACACCACAAGCAGAAGTAGAGCAAATACCAATATCTCAAATTATAGAAGCTCTCATAAAGGAAAGTAAAGTGATTGTATAAGTTTCTTAGGAGAAAATACTTATGCTTAAAGAAGCCGTTAATTTCAAAGAAGAAATAAGTTTTAAGATAACGTTTAATGGTTTCATTCTTTTACTATTAAGCTTATTGCTATTCTTTTTGGGGTTATATACAAAAATAACAGTAATGCTAATTTTATCGTTAGTTCCAAATTTTCTTTTTATATATTTTATGTACAACACTTATCGCCAAAAACATGAAAAACTAGTTATTGAAATCGAAGCCTTGTCTAATCAAGTAAAAGCAAAAGGATTTTATTTATTGAGTGTTAAACTCTATAAAAAACAGGTTTCCAATGCTATTATTCGTGGTTTTTTTTCAGTTATTACAAGTGACGGACTGTTCCCTGTTACGCCTGCAAACACTTACTTTGAAATGAATAATGCCGTAACACAAAATTTCCTTTTCTATGCCCCAAAAAGAGGAAAAGAATATGTAAAAAAAATAGTTATTCAGGAAAATGGGTTATTTAATTTTTTTACTGTCCATCATGTTATTACCATAAATAAGGAAGTATTTGTTCTTCCTGAGAATCAAAGAGTTTCTCTACCATGGACAGTTAAGCAGAGAATAATGGAGAATTTTCTCTCGGAAATATCAGTTCCTATCAGGGGAAAAGGAACTGATTTTTTAGCATTAAAAGAATTTGAATTTGGAGATGAAATAAGACATATACATTGGAAAGCTACGGCTAAATTCCAAAAATTAATTTCCAAGGAGTTCCAAGAACTAAAACAAATACGTTTCTTAATTGTTGTGGATAATAATTCTTACATGGCAGGACCAAAATTAGAATTTGCATTATCCTCTGTGATAGAGCTTATGTCTGCATTAAGAAGATTTCATCACCGTTATTATATAATAGTTCACAACGAGAAGCTAGATCGTTTTATAGCAATGGGTAACACACCACAGTCTTTAGCATCTTTAGAGCTGAGTTTGTACAATATCAAACCAACGGGATTAGAGTTTAATTATAAAAAACTGATGGATGAAATATTAGCTAAAAAGCTTATAGACACCGTTATGATCATTATTACTGATTTAGAAAAACCTCCGGAAAATCTAAAAAAAGAAATCATGCACTTAAAACCAATTTGGCATCAATTATTC
>JAMOVR010000068.1 GCA_027061945.1 Candidatus Heimdallarchaeota archaeon | reverse complement strand
TCTTTTTTAACTATAGGAGTGATTCTCGCATTTTTCTTTTCATAAAAAATATTTACTATTTCTGGGCGCCCCTTATTTTTAACCCAAAATTCTTGAAAATCCATAACAGAATCGGAAGTTATTATTTTAGTTCGAACAATCCCATTAGTTGGTGGAAGTATTAAAGCTTTGATTCCCCATTGTTTTCTAATTAGTTCTGATATTTCAGTCAAACTTTTTCCTTGAGATAATAAATAAGAGCGCCATAAATGTAGCCCTAAATCTTTATCTCCGATATGAAACCATTGAATGCCTCCCAAACTTTTGATTACGTCTAACGCATTGAAAGTGTCATTTTTAACACCCCAAAATTTTTTCAAATCTAATTGATCTGCAAATAGGTATAATACTGTGTCGAAGTCTGGAGAAACATATAAACCATGCCACTCCCAGTCGTCTCCAGGGTTAGTAATTACTGTAATATTCCTTTCGTCTAGCAATCTCCTAAAACCAAGTAATAATTTAGGAGTCCCTGTTCCTCCAGATAAAAAAACGAACTTCATTATTTAGAAAAAAACTTTCTCACTTGAAAATTTCATGCTTTAAAGAACAAATAATCTGACCAATCATTACCTGTTTTTTTAGCGTTCCCGGTTTCTACTAAGAAGTCCAATATCCTTGAAATTGTCAAAACTAAATAGTCTTTTCCTTCTGATACTGCATATGATGGAGAATAACGATTTAGAAATAAAGCTTGAATATTGTATAAGGAATTACCTTTTTGCCCTAACAAGTTTTTTATACCTTGAATAAGCAGTAATTGAAAACTTTGTTTAACATTATTTATTACGGATCTACCATGAGACAAAACAGGTTCTTCGCTTGAAGGACATAACGCCTTAAAATTAGCATTTTCAAAAAAATCTAATGACTTTATGAACGAATGGACAGAGCCACTTGAATCAATGAAAACAGAAGTAGGATCATCACTACTGGAATATAAAGAGTCACCAACAAACAAGGCCTTGCTTTCTTTATGGAAGAAAATAGAGTGACCATAAGAATGACTAGAAAGAAGGACGGGTAATATTGAAGAATTTCCTAAATAGATCTCTTTTGAAGATTTAAAACCAATAACTTTTAGCTTTTTAGGAACTTTATCAACAAGTTTATCTAAATACTTTAATTCGTATCCAGGTAATCTAAATGCACGCTTTCTTAAGAAATCTCGAGGTTTTTCTAGTTGTATTGCTAAACTTTTTTCAGCTAAGATCTCAGCATTAGGTAAGTATTTTGATATTTTTGAAAGGCCTGTTATCTGTTCTGGATGTGCATGGGTAAGAAAAATAAAGTTTACATCCTCAGCAGAACGATTAAGATCTTCTTCTAAGTAAGTAACTACTTTTTCTAAACTATTTTGTTCATGACCCGCATCAATTAAAGCAACATTCTCATCAACAATAAGATACCCCCCAACATTCGCACCATATTCTGAAAAGCCATATTGAATCCGATGTACTTTTGGAAATAACTGATAACTCACACAATATTGATGGAAAAGATTGCTTTTCTATCTTACTAAAAATAAACTTGTTAAGTTGTTAATAATATAGATCTCAACAATATACTGTATTCTATTAGTTCCTCTAACATTTCACGGGAGGCATCACTTAAGATACTACGGTACCATTTTTTTCCCTTATCTGTCAAGATCACATAATGACCGTTTTCAGTAGAAAGATAGTTTTTTTGATATAGTAATGAGATTCCATAATTAATTTCTTTTTCTGACAATGAAGTCCCATTTAATAAAGTTGACAAGTAATTTACGTATTTTCTTATGTCTGGTGGAGACACTGGAAAATCAAGCATTCCTAAAAAGATTGTAATCATTTCTTCTAATTTAATTGATTTTATCGAAAGGCCAGTACTTTCATTCGCCCTAGCCATAACTAAAGTCATTACTTATTAATTAGTTAAAGCGCTTTTTTAAATTTAACGGATAACTTAATTAAAAGTAAATTTCATGATTTAAAATAGAAACCTATTTTTTTCTTTACGCTAACGCTTAAGAAGTTCTTCTAAAAATATTATTAACTCGTTTTTTCGTTCCAAATTTTTGGATAATTTTGTTTTTTCCTTCTCATACTTCTCCTTAGA
Organism: Candidatus Heimdallarchaeota archaeon; assembly: GCA_027061945.1. Classification (GTDB taxonomy): domain Archaea; phylum Asgardarchaeota; class Heimdallarchaeia; order Heimdallarchaeales; family JAJRWK01; genus JAJRWK01. The sequence continues at coordinate 1,279 of JAMOVR010000068.1, read as the reverse complement.
CAGTTCTCCCAACTGAAATCTAACATATAGCTTCTCGACCTGTTTCCTCTGATTCTTTAATTCACTTTTCAATTCTGCAAGCCATTTTTGGAGTTTGACCTGCTCTTTTAATTTTCGTTCACGTATTGAAGAAAGTTTTTCTTTATATTCCTGTATAGTATCTAACAAAGTTTCTTTTGATACACTTTGATCCTTCTTCAATAAATCTAGTTTTCGTATTTTTTGTTTAATTTCTTCCTCCTCGTCCAAGAGGTCCTCAATAGGCAATGTTTCTGGCAAATCACCAATTTCTGCTTCTTCTTTTTCGATCTCTTCTTTTCTTTTCTTTATTTTCTGAATCTCAGACATAACTGCATCTTTCTTTAACAATCCTGCACGTACTTGTTCTAATAATTCATCAATTTTCGAGAGAAGCTCTTTTTTTTCTTCATTTAACCTTCTTCTCCGATCTCTGGTGAAAATTATACGCTCATATTTTTCTTTATCTAACTCTTCTTCAATTACTTCTTTATCTGGTTTAATTCCTAGTTCTTTTTCTAATATCTGAATTGTCTCTTCAGTATCTGGTGTTGATTCAATTGATGAAGAAGGCTCTTTTTCAAAATCTAATCGTATCCCACAATAACGACAAAAGCGCCAGTTTGTTTGGACATCTTTTCCACAACTAGGACATTTTAAATTCATACTATAATTATGAACAACAAACAATACAATAAATGTTTGTTAATGTTTGGCTTGACTTGAAATGAACTACTCATTGCTTTTGCGAGAGGCTTTATGCTTTATTTATTAATAGTACTTATCACAAAATCATTTCTTTAATTGTAAAGAATGATAGAGAGAAGGTCTAAGGGATACTCTCCATACTTACTACAGGAGTCTGTCGTAGCCATGTGCCAATAAAACTATAAAGATATTATTATCGATCAATATTGGTTTTTATCCATGCCTTGTGGTGGGCTTCTTGCCCATAGAGTTAAAGGAAAAAAAACTATCTCAGCGTGTCATGCAACAAAAATCACACAAAACAAGATACAGACGACTAAATACACATGCATCCAATCAATTTTCTCTCTTTTTAAATTTTATTCTGCTTTTAAAATGTCAATTTGAACCGATGTTACTCCTTCGATTTGAGAGAATTCTTCTTTAATTACATTTAGAGGAATATTTTCTAGTTCTGAGGAATCTACATATCCTTCATATGAGCAATTATCTTGTGTAAAACAGAGACCTGTAGAATATAACGTTTTAATACCTAGTCTAATGAAAATGCTCC
>JAMOVR010000067.1 GCA_027061945.1 Candidatus Heimdallarchaeota archaeon | reverse complement strand
AATGTTTAAAAAGGGAGAAGATTCCTCGAACTTTCTAGAGTATGCGGCACGACATCCCAATTATTCAGGACACATGGAACCCCTTTCATATTTGGAATTTCTCCGACACATCAAGAACAATGAAACGATCTATCATAAACCCATCTCTCCAGAGAAATTCACAGAGATTCTTCTTCTGGCCTTGATAGCGACCGCCGACTACACTCTGCGAAATCTTTCTGTTCAATTTCTCCTTGAAGCATTCAATCATCACGTTTGGCCTCTATTCCGACGGGCCGGAAAGTATTACAACGCATACTTGGAACATGCCTCGGAAAGCTTTTCCATCAAACAGGGCTACGTAAACCTTTTTATTTCGGGCAGTAGTTTTTCGCTCTCTTTCGGAAACGATTATCATTTCAACGGAAAACTGAAGGAAATTCTTCTAATGTACCATGCGTCGGAACAACCTTTCGATCCTCGTGTGAGTAACTCAGAATACGGGATATGGCCTAAAGATCGACGCATCCAGTTTCGAGGCGTGACTCTCTTCTTTTCGAAAGACCGACAAGAGGATCTAGAAAGTGCTTTGGATCTAGTCCTAAAATTTCGGGAGACCGCGGGCTTCGATCTCTTTCTGAGGAGGAAAGACAAAGACGATGTATAATGTGAGGAGACGCCTGCGAAGAAGGAAATAATGGAAAAACTTTTCAGGGAAAGAGCCTTTTCCATTTTGAAGTCCTGTGACATAAAGGACGTTCCCTTTCTCGCTTTGTCTTTCGCCATGGAAGCGAAACTGTGGACAGGAGACAGAAAGCTCGAAAGTACCTAAAAAATTAAATCATGCTTGAAGAAATGACGGGTTTCGCTATCAGCGGGTCATAATTGCCTTTCCAGGCCTTCTGGCAAAACTCTATCTTTGCCAGACAGGTAAAACCTAAGGAAATCAAGATAAAAGTCTTACGATCTCTTTAAGACCTTGAACGAAATCGTTCCTAAGAGATACGCGAAGGATCTCCACGCCGATAGGGTTACCTTCTTCGTCAAAGTCCACAATAACGCCGTCTGAAACCTCTTTGCTATATGCTACGGAGAGTTTTTCCTGAAAATAAATATACATGGCATTTGCCATAGGATCATAAGTGATCTTCAAGGCTTGACCCATTTTCTTTTGGAAACCAGAAAAATTTGAACCATGATTATCCAAAAATTTTAGGAAGATAGTAAAAATTTCAAAACAAGCAAAAAATTTGCCAATTATAACACTTGACAATTAAAGGAGAAAAATTGTATTTAAATAAGCTTAAAAATACAAGACAAATATTTTAAATAGTGTATTCTATATGTATGAATATGAAATTAAAAAGCTGGTTTTATGTAAATTATTATCTCTGGAAGACAACGATTCTATTTTTTTAAATGAATTTGCCGTAGATTTGGTACGGGCTGACATAGCCATTTTCAATGGTAATATCCATCTTATAGAGATTAAATCTCCTAGGGATTCCTTACAACGCCTTGAAAAACAACTCAATTATTTTTCACTTTATAGTGAAAAATGCACCCTTGTAATTCATGCTAAACACTATAAAAAAGCAATAAAAACAGTTCCTAAATTCATAGGACTTTGGATTGTTAAAAATGAAGAAATCATCGTTGATAGACTAGCAAAGAAGCGTAATATAGAAGCTATTTTTTTGTCCGAGTTTTGGTGGAGTCAAGAACTTAAATTGCTATTAGGAAGAGTTTTGCCGAAAGCTTCTAAATTGCCAGTAGAAGCCTTAAGAAAGGCTTTCATTGAATTAGTATCATATGACAAAATTTGTAAATGGACAAAAGAAAATTTAAAAATAAAATTTCACAAAAGATCGCTCAAAGTAATAGAAGCTGTTAAAAAAAATATTCCATTCCCTAAATGGGAAATGCCAGATATTAACAAAAAATATCTTCTCAAATTAAGGCAGAGATTACTTCAAGATGGTGTACAAAAGAAAGCTTCTTCCTTGACATGGGATTGCCGAGAGCGTCGGTGGAGGTATCGGCAATTTTCCTTAGTTCATCACAACCAGCACACCCTTCATCATGAACAAAACCTTCTTCAGAAAGCGCTAACTGAGCAGCTTCTTTGATTGAATCTCTGTCCCGGTTATTTATAGCTCTAACAATTAAACCGTATTTCCCGTCAAGAGAAGTTAATTTAAAATAAGGAACTATTGTTAAAGGTTGTGGCCGATCTATAATTGGGCTCAAAGGGTTATCAGTTAAATAATCACTATAAAAGCTCAAAAAACCTCTTTTTTTAAGAAAAGAAATAAAAGGCCAATTTTTTAGGATAGTCACTTCCATCTTGGGAAATTCTGTTTGTATGTGAGGCCAAATTGTACCAGCAATGCCCCACATTGCATCTTGCAATATGTCACTAAGAAGCGGAAAATGTTTTTGGATCTCTTCAGATGATTTTATATAACCTAAATCGATAAGGAAATAAGATTTGTCCAATGGCAAGCAACTATATAAAGCAATAATACATAGGAGCCTAAAATTATTAATTCTTCCATCAAGATCACGTATTTCCGTTTTAATAAGAACACTGTCAAACTTTTTAAGCAATCTAAAAGTATGCTGAACTAAATTTCTTGGTGTTTCTTCATCCAAGATAGTAACAACAGGAACAAAATTTTGGTATTCGTTACGCAATTCATCAAACTTTTCTTCTCTATCATGTAGTGTCCGAACATCTCTGTTAAAAGAAAGCTGAGGAAACTCTACAAAAAAATTAATATCCTGATTTTCTTCTAAAATAGAAGACAAACGCTTATCGGTAACATATTGCAACAAGGGTCTTATTTTATTTCTGTTTGTTGATGTAAGGGAGCGTATAGCTAATTGTTCAGCTTGAAGGCTTCTCATAATAGGAATATAAAAGTTGCTCATCGTTTTCTCCTTAATACCTTAATATGTTTTATTTTTTCTATTAAAACCTATCTTAATATAACGGCGCTCTAAAATCAGTTATAAATCAGTTATATAACCGTGTCGTAGAGGGTCAAATTTTTGATGAAATAGCCCCTTTCGGCCGTTTTCCCGAAAATAGAACCCTCTCCTCTCCCTCCGTTGCGGAAAAGTAGTATACGATTTTTAAATAAACATTAATTCTACAAAAATCAAGATAAAACAATCAAACTAAATCCTATAAGGCGAAAACATCTGAAGGAAGAAATTCCTATCTACATGTGTTTCGTAGAAAGGATTGAAGAGATGGACGAGTTTTCCGTCGAGGTATTTGCGGGAAAGCTCTACTCTCCGTGAGGCCTTAGGTAGAGCAGGAAGGAGAATCTTCCTTACCTTTCTGGCATACCAGCAGTCAAAGTCAAAAAGTTGTCGTCCGGCATCTTTAGCCCCGGAGACACGATAAGCAAAGTAGCGCACTCTTTCATTTGCAAGATGTAAGCGATATTCTGGGTGAGCT
>JAMOVR010000066.1 GCA_027061945.1 Candidatus Heimdallarchaeota archaeon | reverse complement strand
GTTCTGCACATTCAATGCTTGTTTGCGCTAAAGTTATTCCTAATGAAAAAATTTCTATGCCTTCTTTTGCAAGATATATTTCGTTCAGCAAGGAATGAAAGTTTCTATAGATGTCCTTGTAGAGAAGAGGACTTTTACTCTTTTTATATGCTTGTAAAGAGGCATTAAAAGAAGGTGTAAAGGCTTTTATGAAGTTAGGTATTTCTTTCTCTAAATTATTGGTCCTAGCATACTTTACTGCATCTAGTACAAACTGCCTTACTAATTCATGATCTCCTCTTCTTGTAAGCTCTTCTATTCCTTGGAGAAATTCTTTTATTGTTTCTTCAGGGCCTCCTTGTTCTCCTTTGACTAATGCAACTACTTTTCGATACTCAAGTAATTCAGAAGGTGTCAATAATCGGTTCTTGATCTCTTCTGGATATTGAAGTAATATCTCAAAAATTTTTATTTTTATATCCGGAGTATTTTCGAATTCCTTTAGGGCAGTGTTAACTAACTTTTTGGCTAATTGCAGATTTTTTGTTTCGATTAATCTTCTAATCTCTGCTAAATAAATATCAATTGCTGGTTTTCCTCCTTGTTTTACAATAATCCCAATTTTTTGGCTTAGGATTGATAAGTATTCTTCTTGGAGGTTGTTTTTAGCAGTTAACTCTAATCCTTGGTTTAGTAATTGTAGAATCTCTTCTTCTTGCTTATTAAGTTGGCTTGCTAATTGTATTGCTAACGATATTATAGAGTATGTAAGTTCAGGAGTAGTTCTTCTTTTTTGTTCGATAATTTCTTGGATGCTCTTAGTCAATATTTCATATAGTATCTCTCTACTTTTTTCACCAAATATTAAAGATATTCTGGTTTTAATTTCTTCAATTGCAGGTACATATCCATATTCTATTGCGGAAGTAATTAATGAAGCACTTAGATTCGTAATTAATTGCGTATATTCAGGGTCTTCAAAATCAATTTCGTTAAATAATTTTCGTAGTAAGAGCGTTGCTTCTTCAAATTTACGTTTTTGTAGGGATTTTTCAAATTTTTGGACTGCGAGAACTAAACTTAAAGAATAAAGTGCAGGTGTTTCTTTTATTTTTTCCATTATATATTGTGTTAATTGATCAAACATAATATCTGGAGAATGCTTAATTAGTGAAGTGACTACTTTCTCAAATACAAACAGCTTGTTTTGATTTTTTGCTTGTTGAAAGAGATAATCTATTAAGGCAGGTATTTTTTCGGGAGTTGTAATTAAAGCACCCAAATTTTTACCTATCTCATAATATATTTGGTCATCGTATTTTTCAGGGATTTGTGTTGCGATTAACCAGGAGATTATTTCTTCTTTTAATCTCATAAATTTTGTATCATTAGTGTAAAATGGTATTCCTTGTATTCTTATTAATATTGCTTCTTTTATTGCACCTAGCTTTTTTAAGCTTTCACTTATTGATAAGCATGAATTTAGTGTTTTAGTAAACCGATCTTTGTGTAGGTGTACATAATTAATTATTTCTTCTTTTAGAGGATCTTCTTGGTTTAATGAATATAATTCTGCTAAGTTCGAGATAGTTGTTAGTATGTCTTTTTCTCCTAATTGCTCCGAATTCCTTAAAAGTATTGAGAGGAGATGTTTTTTGGCTGTTTCTGGAAAATCATCTTTAGTTAATAACATGGCTATACTGCCATTCAATAATCTCAAATTTTCTTCTGCTTTTATTTTAATCAAGTATTGTGAGAATTGTTGAATTATTTTGGTGGTAATATGAGGCTCTTGGATCGTGTGTTCTTTTATAATTTCAAAGGCTTTAATTGCTTTTTCAGGGGGAAGGGTTGTTTGTATCCAGTTTAATATATATGTAATGTTTTTTTCTTTTTCTTGATTTTTGTTGTAGTAATAGATTAATGACATTATGTCTTGTAATTTATCTATAAAAACAGGAATCAACAAGATCTTATTTGCTAACTCAATGGTGTTTTGTATAATGATACGTTCTTCCTCATTAATTTGGGGAAAATGTTTTTGAACGGTGAATTTTAGCCAGACCGGATTATTTGTGTTTTTAGGGACAAGAGCTGTATGTAATGGCCATAAATTGTAATACTGATTTATCAATGAGTTTATTATTTCATACATGTCTTGTTCTTTTTGAATTGGTACTTCATTTTGTTTGTTAATAATTGTTTTTGCGTAATAAATGATGTTTTCTGATTTTTCAGGGAGTTGTGAGGGAAAAATGTTTTCAGGCTTTTTTATTTCTTTGACATCTAGTTCTGTTTTTATCTTCTCTATTGCTTGTTCAATATTATTATGAATTTGTTGTTTTATGTTAAATGGAGGTTTATTATATGAAATGTACCCCACCGGTATATTTTGTATTTTCCAAGAAGACCAAGATAATACTGTCTCTTCATTCAATTTTAGATACCCTATGTTGTTTCCTTGATGTATTGCTTCGAAAATCTTAGAATATAGTGTATCATCTATTCTCATTGTTTTATTTGTGTCTTCCCATAATCTTACTACGATATTGTTATTTTCGGGTACCAATGCAAATATATCTATGTAGTTCATTTTTATCTGAGCCTCAGCCTATTAGTTCGATGAATATTTTAGCTTTTTCAACTTCAAGTTTTGAAGATACATATGCTAAGTTTAATGGATGTGTGGAGGGAATAAGCTGTTTTATTTGTTCTTTTATTTCTGCAGTTACTAGATTAAGTTCAGGGAGAACTGATTCTAAGAAATGGTATTGTATTTGTTCAATAACTATCTTTTCTAAGGGTGTTAACTCGTTTTTTGATTCTTTTTCAAATAATTTGCTTGTTAATGTCCTTAGTTCCTTAATTGCTGTCCTTGTTTCTATATCAAGTTTCTTTTTTGGGATAGTGTATAGTTTTTTATGCTTTTTTAGTAGCTTGTTTAAAACGTCGTTCATTTTTCTACGTATTTTATAATTGAGATAATTTATGAAGGTTATGCGATTTTTGTGCTTTTGTTTTGATTTTTTGTATTATTTGTGTTTTTATGTTGTATATTGAACCATCAAGAAAAAATACTAGGGATGTGTAGAAGTTATTGGATTAGAATGCTTTCTGAGGAGGACTTCTGGAACAGACTAGCAATAGAAGCAAAGGAGTTAATGGCTGAGGAGCCTAGTTTTGAGCCTGTTAACGGTGATTTGCGGCATTGGCGGGGATTTATTATTGGTACTGGTCTTTATGAGGGGGGAGTATTTATTTTTGAGATTTTTGTGCCCAGAGAATATCCTTTTAAGCAACCAGTTGTTAAAACAATTACGCCTATTTTTCATCCAAATTTTTACAAGGACAGAGTATGTGTAGGCATTTTAGGTCCTGATTGGACTCCTGCAAATAATTTAGTAGATGTTGTAGAAACATTAAGGTTTTTGCTTGGAAATCCTAATCCCGATGATCCTTTAAATCCCGAAGCTGCTAAACTTATGAAGACGAACCCTGAGTTATATGAAAAAAAAGTTAGAGAATTTGTAGAGAAATATGCTGGTTGGGATCAATTGGCTTCAGCATAGGTCTATTTTTCTCTTTGTTTCTTTTTTTTAATGCAAAAAGTTGAATAAATTGAAGGACATAGTTCTATTAGAATGTTAGAACAGCCGATGAGACAATGCCCGAATTGTAAAGAATATGTCCCGGCGGAATACGTGGTTTGTGTTTGGTGTGGTTATGACCTAACTAGGGACATTGAGCAAGAGCTGAAAAAAAAAGGCGTTAAGCTTAGTTGGATTGAGGCTTTAAGAAGGATCTGGCGTGTAATTCGTTATCCTTTTGAGGGAATAAAAGAAGTAAGTGTTTTTCCAGATAAAAAAGGGCCAATATTGATTCTTTATATTTTCTCTTTTCTTCTAACTCTTCAACTAAATATTTTGATTTGGAAGGCTAGATATGTTACTAACCAAAAATACGCATTATGGGTTGGGATTATTTTTCAGGCATTATATCCATTCATCCTATTAGTTCTCATGATGATTGGCGTTGCGATTATTTCAAGGCTGATTTATTTTGTTGTTAATGTTCTGGGCGGTAAAACTGAGAAAAATGCTGTTAATACGTTGTTAGTTTATTCTTTGTCTCCATTGTTGATTACAGAAGGAATAGCAACGTTTTTAAGATTATTTTATTCCAAAGTTGAGATCGATCCTATCACTTATACCACGGTGTCTAATGCATTTGCGAGTTGGGCTAATAGTGGGCTAACTGTTTTTATTAATATTATTAGGATAATTGGCTGGATTTGGGCAGGCTTTTTATTTGCTTATGGTCTTAAAAGAAACGCCAAAATTAGCTATTTTGAGTCAGGGTTTGTTACCGTTGTTTTTTGGGCAATTGCTTTAAGTACTATGTTTGCTTTTTAATGTTAGTAGCTTTATTAGTGATGTTTTTATGTCCCTGCTTAGCTTTTTTTCAAAGCAAGGTTATAAGAGGTGAAGAGTTATATTTGTTGATGAATGGGATGAAGATGATTTTACCGGTAAAAAATCTATGCTTGAAAGAATTTTTCGTACATTTAACCGTGTTTTTACTAGACGGGATTTAGAAAAGAGACGTGGCCCTGGTTATAAAGACAAATATAGGTTTCTAATTTTTGAGATTCCTTTTGACTATGCTAAGCAGAGACGTAAGGATGCGTTGACTAGGTTTGGTAATCATCCAATTTGGAAAAGTTTACAGATAAGGAATTTAAAGCTACCAGAAGACAAATACTTATTCACTGAGCTTTATAACAAGATTTTTCTTGCATCGCCAGATCCTTCTCGCCCAATAACTGTTGAGGAAGCAATGACATTCCCAGAAGACCGGGTATTTATCGCCTGTTTGTGGGGTTCTCCTGCAGGATTCATCTATTTATCTTTAGATAAACATCCTATTAGAGAAGGGCTTACAACGGGAATTGTTACGGGGATTGGGGTATTACCACGTTTTAGAGCGCGACGTGTAGGGGTAGCATTGCTTTGTAAGGCAGTCGAATATTTCGAGCAATTCAATCCAGATACAATAATCGCAGAAATTTATGAAGAAAATTATGCGTCACAACAATTGTTTAGGAGTTTTGGTTTTCGCCCAATAGGAGAAACCTATTTCTAACTATTCTCTTGTTTTTTTATTTCATCTAACTCCTCCGCAAGGAGACACCTTCTGAAAGGAAAGGGAGGGGAGCAATTGCGGAGAACTTATATGGTGTCTGCGCATAGGTGTTTATGTGCAGGTTGCACGGAGCCTCGTCTTTAAAGTGTCCAATAAGATTAACACGCGTAAGTTTCTTGCTATCCGTGATTTTATTTTGTTAATACTTACCAGTCCATAGCGAGAATTTATGCTTCTTACATATTGGAGAACGGGCTTTATGAAAGACTTGTTGCTGACGTGTCTGGTAAAGACCTGAAGAGCATTTTGCACAAAAAATTTTACAAACAGATTAAGGACGCTTTCAATGTGTCTTCTCAGACAATCCAAGAAATAAGGGACGTGGTTGTGGAAGCCTATAATTCGTGGGCTAAACTTTACAAGCAGTTTCTTGATGGAAGACTGGAAAAGGAGCCTTCTCTTCCCAAAGTTGATAGGTTTACCATCAGAATGAATTATCCTCGTGTTGTATCTATTTTTGAGCATGGAAGGAAATTTCCCTTCTTTTTCAAGGTTAAACTGAAAGGCACGGATAAAAGATACGCAATACCTGTTGAATGCGGTGAATATCAGAGAAAAATGCTTAAAGATGCTCTTGATGGTAAATACAGACTTGGTGCTGTTCAACTTGTTGAGAGAGACGGATAGTTTTATTTTGCCATTCCAATTAAAAAGGAAGTTTCTGCTGAAAAGAGAGATAGTGTTGCTGGTGTTGATATTGGATTGAGACATCTGGCTGTTATTACAGTTCTTCACAGAGACGGTAAAATCAGCGATGTTGAGTTTTTGAAGTATAGAAAACACCTCGATAAAGTCAGGTGTCTGTGGAAAAGGATAGACTACCTTAAGTCTATTCTCCCAGAAGGACAGAGAAGCAGTAAACAGATTAGGAGGCTGTGGAGAAAAATCAGAAGAATAAATGACTGGATCGCTCACAATGTTTCCAAGAGAATAGTTGAAATTGCTAAGGGAAACAACGCTATGATTGCTCTGGAAGACCTACGATGGAGCATGGCAAAGAGAGGAAAGAGAAGCAAATCTATGAACAGGAAGCTTTCTAACTGGGTTCACGGCAGGATTGCGAAATATACGCTCTACAAAGCCAATTGGGAAGGAATCTATGTTAAGTTCGTTAGTGCGAGAGATACCTCCAAACGATGCCATGTTTGTGGTGGAGTAGGTTACCGCAAAGGCGCTGTTTTTTCTTGCCGTGAACATTCTTATACTTCCAATGCGGATTTCAACGCGAGTGTGAACATAGGCGTTCGGGCAATGTTCCCAAACGTCTGGGGTATCGTAAACATGCCCGCATCTTCAGGGTGCAAAGCCCCTTGCAAAAGCAGTAAGTAGTTTACACAAAAAATAATAAAATAGAGATATAAAAAAGAGAAAAAGGAGGAAAAACGTTCTTATTTATGTTAAGCTAGTAAGTTCTATTTTTGGAGCTATCCCTAAGGACATTAATTCTTGGATTAATAGTTTAAATGCATAGCTAACAGTAATTCTTGAGACACTTACTTCTTCCCTGCATATTGGGCATTCCATTTTGTCTTTGAACCTATTATAGTATGCTAAGAATCCACATTGTTCACATACTAATATTTCAGACTTGTCAGATTCATCTAGCAACCGTTCTTTTAGGATTATAGCACTTCCATGTCCGATGAGACAGTCTCTCTCCATTTCTCCGAATTTCAGACCTCCTTCTCTTGCTCTTCCTTCTGTTGGCTGTCGTGTCAAGATCTGTACAGGGCCTCTTGCTCTTGCGTGTATTTTGTCGTTTACAAGATGGTGTAGTTTTTGGTAGAATGCGATTCCTACAAATATTTCTGCTTCTAGTTTTTCACCGGTCCTTCCGTCGTACATTACTCTTCTTCCGTAGGGATGTAATCCATGTTGCTTTAGTAGGGTTATGAGTTCATCTGAAGAGATACCTTCGAACGCTGTTGCGTATACGGGTTTGCCTTGTTCTGCAGCTAGTAAACCAGATAAGAGCTCTAAGAGCTGTCCAATTGTCATTCTGCTTGGGATTGCATGTGGATTAATAATAATATCCGGAACAATTCCATCTTCACTAAATGGGAGATCTTCTTGTTTTGCAATATACCCAATGACTCCCTTTTGACCGTGTCTGGAGGCGAATTTATCTCCCACTTCAGGGATCCTTAAACTTCTCATTTTTACTTTTACTAGTTTATTTCCTTCCTGCGTTTCTGTTATTACTACTAAATCTGCAATTCCTGTTTCTCCGAATCTCATTGATACACTTGTTTCTCTTCTTCTTTCATAGGGCATTGGCATGTTAAAGTCTTGATATTCTTCTATGAATCTCGGAGGACTTGTTCTTCCAATAATTACTTCTCCTTTATTTCCATCGACTTCTGCTTCTGGTTCAACGATTCCGTCTTCTGCTAAGTGCCTATATACTTCAGGGTTTTTGTATCCCCTTGCATCATCAGCAGGTATTTCAAAGCGATCTTCTTGACCACCAGGATATTTTCTTTCTTCTGATTCATATGAACGGAAGAAAGTACTCCGGCCTAATCCACGGTCTATGCTTGCTTTATTAAGGATTAACGCGTCTTCCATGTTGTAGCCACCGTAGGAGAGAAGTGCTACTACGAAGTTTTGTCCGGCAGGTCTTTCGTCGAATCCAATGTTTTTCATTGCATGTGTTTTTACCAAGGGGATTTGTGGGTAATGTAATATGTGTCCTCTTGTGTCCATTCTTAGCCTAAAGTTCGCGGCATAGATCCCTAAGGCTTGTTTTGCCATTCCCGCCTCGTATACATTACGGTCCGAACGATTGTGTTCTGGGAATGGAATAAGAGATGCAGTAATTCCTAAGATTGTACTTGGTTCTATTTCTACATGCGTATGTTCTTCAGTAATATCTTCAATTTTCATGGCAATTAATGCGTTTTCTTCTTCTTCAGCATCAAGGTATTCAATTATCCCCTGCCTTAACAAGTCAGTCCATCCTAATTCTCCTTTCTTTAGCTTTTGGATATGGCTTTCTTTTAGCAATGGCCTTCCATCTTTGACAATAATTAGAGGTCTTCTTACTCTTCCATGATCACAATTAATTTGGATCTCATTAACGTCTTCATGATAGGCAACATTTACTTCTGATGGTAATCTCTGTCTTCTTCTCGCCAATCTCATTTTTTCCACGAACATTTCGGGATCTCTATGGAACCCAATTAACCTACCATTTAAGAAAACACTTGCGATGTCAGGTTCAACTTCGAATTTGTCTGCTTTGAATACATCTGCGTTTTCACAGAATTCTTCGACAATTTTTTCATCGACTCCAGTACATATGTTGGCTTGTAAAGCCAAGTTTTTAACCAATCCACAGTTTGGTCCTTCAGGGGTCTCATTTGGGCAGATTTTACCCCAATGCGTTGGATGAAGGTCTCTTGCCTCAAAATGAGGTTGACTCCTGCTTAGAGGACTGACAACTCTACGCAAGTGGCTTAGAGCAGACATGTAGTTAGTGCGGTCTAACAGTTGGCTTACTCCTGCTTTTCCACCGCTCCAATTTCCTGTTGCTAATGCATGTCTTAATCTTTCAGTAATAACATCTGCTCTAACTGCAGTTCTTAGGTTTGGTCTTCTTCCTCGACCAGAATTCCTTTCTAATTGATACTTTATGTCTCTAGTTAAGGCTCTAAATGCATTTCTGAATAACTGCATTAGGAGGTCTCCAGCCAAATTTAATCTTTTATTGGCATAGTGGTCTTTGTCATCTTCGTCTCTCCTGCCTAAATGGAGCTCAAGCACTCTCGTAGCCATTTGGCATAAATAATATGCTTTATGTATCCTATCTTCTTTTGAATCTCCAATATGAGGCAACAAATATTTATCAAGAACCTGTTCTGTTCTCTGGATCCTGTATTCTTTTGATTGACCCACTGCTATTCTTTTACCGATATAATCAAGTGCGTCATCTTCGCTTCGAACTTCTGGTTCGGCCTGTAGAGCAGGAAATAATGCTTTCATTAGTTCTTGGTCTTTTCCTGCGATCCGCATCATTATGTCTCTGTCTTTGTCTAAGCCAAGTGCTTTTAACAAAACTGTAAGCGGTATTTTTCTGGATACACTTGGAAAACTTACTCTTAATGTTCCATCTCGGATTAATTCTAAAGTTACTGGTGCTCTGAAACCTTGTTTGGTACTGAATACTTTCGCAAGAGCGATTACACTACTTTTCCCATCCATTTTTTCGATTAGAATTTTATTGGGAGCTAAATCTTCTTGAGTTACTATTACTCTTTCACTACCGTTAATAATGAAATATCCTCCGGGGTCTTTAGGATCTTCTCTTAGTTCTTTAGTCGTCTCTCCTTTTCTAGAAAGGGGGCATTTTATCGATTTTAGCATTATTGGCAAGTATCCTATTCTTACTTCTTCTGGTTCCCCTGGATCTTCGGAACCATCTTCATTTATGTATACTGCAGTCATTTTTAGTAATAATTCACCGGCATAGGTTAGATTCCTGATTCTTGCTTCCATCGGTTTTACGTTTGTGAATGACCCATCAGCTTCTCGGACAGTAGGTTCTTTTACAGTTATGCTTTCTAGTCTTACGTAATATTGTTCTACATCGGGGGGGAGTTCTAGTTCAATTTTTCCTTCTTCTTTTATTATTTGTTGTAATCCTTTTGAGATGAAGTCGTTAAAGCTATCGAGGTGCTGTCTTACCAGTCCCATTTCTTCAAACATCGCGTCTGCGATAACCCACTTTTCATCTATTGTTAGATTCCTTTGTAAAGACGCCATGGCGATACCCTCTCAAAAATATGACGCGCTGGGAGAACGCGAGCATTCTTTTTTTTCAGCTATCATTGACTTAATCAATCCCTTAATATAAGTTTTGAAATGTTCCTTTCTTATTTAGTTTTGATCTGTGAAGATAAAAAATGTTTTTTATGTGCATTTGCCTTTGTTAAGTGTTTTTTGAGTATAGAAGTCCTCTCAGAAGCACTAAAATATTGCTTTTGTTAGATATGGTTTGTGGAAGTTAGACAATTAAAAACAGAGTTGCCGCGTATTATAGCTGTTGGCCCTAATATGATAGAGCAGATAGTACCTATTATCCAAGATTTAGAAACAAGTGTTCCGGTAACAATAGTTCATGATAACATTACTTGGGGAATTGCTGGTAAAAAGATCCATGAATTATTAGAAGATGCTACTTTTGAACCACATAATATAGAAGTCACTGGCCCCTTTTTGGCTGAAGCTGAGCGTGTTGCACATGTTGCAGAAGAAACAGGTTCTAAATTTATTATTGGTGTTGGCGGTGGAAGTGTTATAGATACTGCAAAATATGGTGGAATTATTTCAAAAATTCCTTTTATTTCAGTTCCAACAGCAGCCAGTCATGATGGCATTGCTAGTATGCGTGCTTCCTTGATTGTTGAGGGAAAGAAAAAATCATTTGAAGCCCGCCCACCAATAGCGGTGATCGCAGATTTGACTGTTATTTCTAAAGCACCTTTCCGTTTTTTGGCAGCAGGTAGTGGAGATACAATTGCAAACAAGACGGCAGTATTAGACTGGGAATTGGCTCATAGAGTAAAGGGAGAACGTATTGGAGAATATCCAAAAGTTCTTTCAGAAATGACCGCTGAAATGATTATCAGAGATGCTAATTTAATAGCTCGAGGGGATATAGTCGCCGCAAAGATAGTCACTAAAGCTTTGATTACAAGTTCGATGGCTATGTGTATTGCTGGCAGTAGCCGCCCAGCCAGTGGCTCTGAACATCTATTTTCTCATGCTTTAGACATGATTCTTGATAAACCTGCATTACATGGAGAACAATGTGGTATTGGCACAATAATAATGATGTATTTACATGGTGGTAACTGGGAACAAATTCGAGATACATTAAAAACGATTGGTGCACCTGTTACTGCCAAAGAAGCGGATATTCCTGAAGAAGCAATAATTGAAGCATTGTTAATGGCACATACTATTAGACCTGAGAGATACACTATTTTGGGCTCTAATGGTCTAACTTATTCTGCCGCAGTCAATGCTGCAGAAACTACAGGTGTTATTTCATAGTTTTATTAATTATTTATCAAATACACCGCAAGGTAGAGGAAAATTGCGTCAGTCTTATATTCTATCAACATGTGTTTTTACGTGACTGTATCGTAAGAGGTTATCGCTGGAACACAACTCATTCACACACGTCACACCAATTAATTAATAATCTTGATATAACTTAGAAGCATATGTTCCACTTCGCTGATATATACATCAGCGTTAGGGCAACGATCCTAAACACTTAGAGCATCATAACGTAAACATGCCTTTGCCATTGAGTTTAAAGCCCCTTGCGAAAGCAAGGAGTTTACGTAGGAATAATAATTACGTAAGGAGTGTGTCTATATCTTGTCGATTGAAAAAAACATTAATTTGGAAGATATTAGGCCAATCAACCTTTCGTTTTTTAAAAAACTAGGCGCTTGCTTAGTACCAAGCAGTTCTGGAGAAAAATATTATTTAGTAATTCCCGGCCAGTATTGTAGTTGTCCCGATTTTATCTCGAGAAGTGTGTTAAAGATGGAAAAAAACTCGTGTTATCATTTAGATGTTATTAATAAATTATTAGAGAGCAATGCCCAGTTTAAGGGAAAACCTGTTAATACGGTACGGTTATTACGTAAGTATCTCACATGGATTTAATATAAACATAGATGAATGACTTCGAAATTCTTGTTTGTAGATTTTTTTTTCGATAATAAGATTAGTCTGTTTGGTAAAACCTATAAATCAAGATAAAAACAATTTGATTAGAAGCTTTGGGCTGGTGGCGAAGCTTGGTATCGTTCCTGGTTTGGGTTCCACTTAGCTATCTATGTTAGGTGGACAAGAATCCAGGAGATCCTCGGTTCAAATCCGGGCCAGCCCACCATTTTAACAAAATTTGACTTTTATTATGTGAAACTAATTTAGGATATGATTATCTATTATTGTTAACTACTCTTTGTTTTTGTTAGGGGATTTCTTGCTTTATCAAAAAATTATCCCCTGAATTATTTCCTTTATTGTAAGGGGCAGTTTAGGGGTATTTAGGATAATCTCCACATTAGCTAAGTTACACCAATAATAATACGAAAAACGATCAGAAACAAACAACATTGGCTCTCATCCCCCTACCTTTTGGAAGGAAGAGTTGCTCACAAAATGTTAAACATTCTTTTTTTCCAGGATAAAAGTCCTTCCACGAGTAAGAACTAAATTTGAATCTGTTTTTTGGGAAAGTAAATTGGCGATCTCAATAACCTCTTCCTTAGAGATATACTGCAAGATCTTTACTTTAATTATTTTATGATGTTTAATTAATTGCTTAATATTTTCAATGAACCCTGGAGATAACCCTGATTTGCCGATTCTTGCGTCAGCTGGGCGGTGAAGGACTTCTTTTACTGTCCGATAGTTTATGACCTCACTTGATTTAGGCATAAAAACACCAAAAAAAAGAGAGAGATAATCAATTAAAAAGATCAAGATCTTAGCGTCTTCTAAAATAAAGGATATTTAATATGGGTAGAAACACTGCAACACCAATAGAGACCAAGATTATTTTCTTCTGCAACTCACTATCGAGAGTTGGAACTGTGATATAACTAGCACGGAGATCTTCGGACGTAGGAGTCCGATAATTTATTCTAACTTTATTAGTTAATTTGCTTTGAAAGTCCATCCAGTTATCGTACCATGAAACATTCGCAGCAGGAACATCAAACACATCTGAGTCTTGACCAACATATTCAAAGAAAATAAACGTACTTAGCATGTCTCCAATTTCCAATTTATCAACTGTCAACTCAAAATAAGTAGAGTTTGCCCAAAAATGAAGAACAGTTATATTAGTACAAGGAGTGCCGGGGATTCCAATTTGGGTATCATTGATCTCTATAATTCCTTTGACATATCCAAACGGAGTTTTAGTAATTCGTAGTTTTTCATAAGGAAGTAGTTGAGAAACAGAAACATTAACCATGGTATAGTTAGTATAGTTCTTAATAACAATCGTTTCGTTAGCCTGTTCACCAATAGTATAAGGTCCATAAGCGATCAACATAACTGCTACTACATCATTCTCTGGCACATACCCAACAGAAGAAGTAACAACAAGCAACAAAACGCTTAGAACCAACAAAGTACTCATCGAGGGCTTCATGTCTGGCACCCGTCCTTACCTAAAAACACGCCACAAAAACAGATATTTGAATATTCCGCTGAGTTCCAAGAATCAAAGAATAAAGATATGAAGATCATTGCCATATTTTAAATTAATTTAAACACTTTTCAAAATAACCCCTGATTTCAATAGATAAAAAAACGTAGGTAAAATAAAACAAAACCATGAATTAATTATATTTTAGCATACTTTTTATTCAAAGATCTGAAGATCTCTCATATCATGTTAATATGGTTTACAAAATTCAAAATTATTTAAAAAATGGTGGACGGGCCGGGACTTGAACCCGGGGCCTCTCGGGTGCAAGCCGAGTGCTCTACCAGCTGAGCTACCCGCCCAAAAAGGGTTCAATCAATTCTATAACAAGCCCTATTATAGGGTTTACGATTGAAGCTAAAACTATCGCAATATAATGATCGAAAACAAGTTTAATCCCCCACCTTGCTGAAGGGACTTCCCACCAACAGAGTTAAAACCTTATTAACTTCAACTATCAACAATACCACATGCAACTAAGATTGTT
>JAMOVR010000065.1 GCA_027061945.1 Candidatus Heimdallarchaeota archaeon | reverse complement strand
AGAAAGAACCTATTCCTTTTTTAGCAAGTCCTACTACAACTTGAGCTGTTTGAATGGGGGAAAGCTTACGGGTAACTTTAATGTCTATTTGCCGAGCTAAGTATTGTATTGTCGAAGTCTTTTTTTTGTCTATCTGAGTAACAACTATTATTTTTGTACTTGGTGGAATATTTGATAAAAATTTTCGAATCGCTTTTATTCCTAAACCTAGTTCTGAAATACTATCTACAGCTAAATAATCGACTTTTCTACCCCATAAAAATCGTATCAGTTGATTCAAACTCATCTTTTCGATTAACAACTGTTCCTTTTCATTCTCAAAATACCCGGCATAAAATCTTTTTCTGCTATCACTACTGCTCTCTGGTAGGAGATCTATCCCTAATATTTTTGTTCCAGATAAAAAGGAATTGTTAATAGGCGTTTTTTTGTTAAAGGCCACTAAGTAATATTCATACACACGATTATATCAATCATATGGATTTGGGTAAATTACCACTTGCTTTTGAGAAAGGGTTCTTGCTTCATTAAGAAAACTTGCCCCAAAATCACTTCCTTTATTTACTGTAAGAAAGGGTTCGGAGTATTTTAGTATCCTCTCCACAGGCGCTACGGGGCGTCCCGCCCCTGTCTTGATTTTGAGGATGTTCAGGGAAGCGTTGTAGTAGTCTCTGTCTGCTTTGCTTCCTAGCCACATTCAGGGCAAACAAGCACTCTGTCGCCCAGTTTCGGCTAATAGATTCTCTTTTTATTTCTGTTAAGTTTCTTCTCTTTTTTACTGGAGTATTACGTATTACTTACCGTGAGGATTTTTATTCCTTTACCTATTCCCTTTACTTTTCCGTTTGTTTTCCTGTGTATTTTTGCCTTGACGCTACCGATCTTGGAGAGAGAAATGCGGTTGTTATCAAGGTCTATTGAGATAACGCTCTGATTGAAGGGCAAAAAGCATTGTGAAAACAAGAGGTAGTTCACAAAAGTAACAAATTGTTAGATTTACTAATTGTCTATAATCTCTGATGTTCTTTTACACATAGACTACCTTTTTGTGGAAAAATGTTATAAGTTGAAATTTATCTTCTACTGATAAATGGAAAATGATCTTTCACCTGGCAGACGTTTTTTTAACGCTATAAACGAAGAAAAGCCGCTACAAGTCGTAGGAACTATAAATGCAATGGCCGCGATGCTTGCAAGAAAAGCAGGATTTAAAGCAATATACTTGTCTGGTGCAGGAGTAGCAAATGCTTCTCATGGATTACCGGATTTAGGAATAACAACACTACACGATGTTGCTGAAGATGCCAGAAGGATCCTTTCTGCGGTTGACCTTCCTTTACTTGTAGATATTGACACTGGTTTTGGTGGTGCTTTTAATATTGCAAGGACTATTAAAACCTTAGAAAGAATAGGTGTTGCTGGTGTACACATAGAAGATCAAGAGATGCAAAAAAGATGTGGCCACAGACCTAATAAGCAAATAGTGCCTACAGAAGAAATGGTTGATCGAATAAAGGCTGCTGTTAATGCTAAAAAAGATCCAGACTTTGTTATTATGGCACGTACAGATGCTTTTGCTCAAGAAGGTCTTGAGAAGGCAATTGAAAGGGTAAATGCTTACATTGATGCTGGTGCTAATGCTATCTTTCCTGAAGCTCTAACAAGTTTAAAGCAATACAAAGCATTTGTAGATGCGGTTGATGTTCCTGTTCTTGCTAATATAACTGAATTTGGGAAGACACCTCTATTTACTGTTGAAGAACTTAGAAGTGTAGGAGTATCAATTGCATTATATCCATTATCCGCTTTTAGAATGATGAATAAAGCCGCTGAAAAACTGTACAATACCTTGAAAAAGGAAGGTACTCAAAAAAGTTTAATTAGTGAAATGCAAACTCGAGAAGAACTTTATGAATTGCTTGATTACTATAAGTATGAAGAGTTATTAGACAAGTTATTTAGAAAGAGGTAATAAAAATGGGAAAAATTAAACAATCAAAAGATACAACTGGTTTAAGAGGAGTACGAGCTGGAAATACAGCCATCTGTACTGTTGGCGTAGAAGGAGTAGGACTGCTATATCGAGGATATAGTATTGAAGACTTGGCTAGTAAGAGCACTTTTGAAGAAGTAACTTATTTATTACTAAACGGAGAGTTACCAACTAAAAAACAATTAGATGAATGGAAACAAAAATTAAAAGAAGGACGTTATCTGCCTGAAACAATAAAAGAGATCTTAGACAAATTCCCTACAGATGCCCATCCCATGGATGTTCTAAGAACAGGTGTCTCTGCATTAGGTCTAATTGAACCAGAAGAAGAAGGAGATACTGGATTTAATGCTGCAGTAAGAATCCTTGGTATTCTTCCTAGCATTCTTGGTTATTGGTACTTAAAGTCACAAGGTAAAGAAGTTCCACTAGATTCAGATGAAGAAACATTTGCAGGTTATGTTATGCATATGATAACAGGCAGAAAACCTACAGATCTTGAAAGACAAATGATGAATGTCTCCTTAATCTTATATGCCGAGCACGAATTCAATGCTTCTACTTTTACTGCAAGAGTTTGTGCTTCTACATTATCAGATTTCCATTCTTGCATTACGGCAGCAATTGGGACGCTAAAAGGCCCATTACATGGAGGTGCGAATGAAAAAGCTTACTATTTAATATCTAGCTTTAATGATCCTGAAGAAGCAATAAAAGGAATTAAAGAAAAATTAGCTAAAAAAGAAAAAATTATGGGATTTGGCCATGCTGTTTATGCCGAACGAGATCCTAGGAATGCAATAATTAAAGAATGGGCCAGAAAACTTAGCGAGGAAAAAGGAGACATGAAATTATATGAGATCTCTGAAGCAATTGAAAAAACTATGTGGGAAGAAAAAAGATTATTTGCAAACTTAGACTTCTATTCAGCAACAGCTTATCACATGGCGGGTATAGAAACTCGAATGTTCACACCCATCTTCGTACTTAGCCGTTCTTCGGGATGGGCTGCTCACATCATAGAGCAACGACAAAATAACAAACTAATACGTCCATTAGCTAACTATGTGGGTCCTGAAGAAAGACCATATGTCCCTATAGAAGAGAGAGGAGAATAAAGGATCCCTGAGGCGAAATCAATGACATCTACAGACCATTCATCTTTAAATCAGCGGACACCACCAGACAAAGAAATAGTAGAAATTGCTAATTATGTTCATGAATATCAAATTAATTCAGAAGAAGCAATAAATACTGCTAGATTATGTTTAATGGACAGTATTGGATGTGGATTATTAGCTCTCAAGTTTCCCGAATGTACTAAAATGCTTGGACCTGTAGTACCTGGAACAATAGTACCTAATGGCTCAAGGGTACCAGGAACTGATTATGTACTTGATCCAATTACAGCCGCTTTTAATATTGGAACGATTATCCGTTGGTTAGATTATAATGATACATGGCTTGCTGCAGAATGGGGGCATCCTTCTGATAACTTAGGAGCGATCTTAGCTGTAGCAGATTTTATGTCTAGAAACTATGTATCTAAGGGAAAATCCCCATTGACAGTTAAAGATGTCTTAGAAGCAATGATTAAAGCACATGAAATCCAAGGGATCATGGCTTTAGAAAATGCTTTCAATAAGAAGGGCTTAGATCATGTGATTCTGGTAAAATTAGCAAGTACGGCGGTCTCATCCTTACTTTTTGGGGCAACTAAAGAACAAACAATAAATGCAATTTCAAACGTATGGGTTGACTTGGGACCTTTACGTACTTATCGTCATGCTCCTAACACAGGATCCCGAAAAAGTTGGGCTGCAGGAGATGCTTCTGCCCGTGGTGTATTTTTAGCATTACAAGCCCTTCGTGGAGAAATGGGATATAATTCAGCACTTACAGCTCCTAAATGGGGTTTCTATGATCGGATCTGGGATGGCGAAAAGTTTCGTTTCCAAAGGTCCTATGGTACTTATGTTATGGAGAATATATTATTCAAG
Organism: Candidatus Heimdallarchaeota archaeon; assembly: GCA_027061945.1. Lineage (GTDB taxonomy): Archaea > Asgardarchaeota > Heimdallarchaeia > Heimdallarchaeales > JAJRWK01 > JAJRWK01. The sequence goes on along the minus strand of JAMOVR010000065.1, from coordinate 53,094 downwards.
GTTTCATTCCCTGCAGAATTCCATGCACAAACCGCTGTAGAAGCAGCAATACAACTTCATCCCTTTGTAAAAGATCGTTTAGAAGAAATAGATCGGATTGAAATAACAACTCATGAAGCAGCAATACGGATAATCTCTAAAACAGGCCCCCTATTTAATCCTGCAGACCGGGATCATTGTCTGCAATATATGATTGCAATAGGCCTAATATTCGGCAATCTAACAGAGGAAGACTACGAAGAAGAACGAGCAAAAGATCCAAGAATAGATGCACTAAGAGAAAAAATGGTCGTAAAGGAAAACCCACAATACACAAAGGACTATCATGATCCCAATAAAAGAGCAATCCCCAATGCCATACAAGTATTCTTCAAAGACGGAACATCAACAGAAAAAGTTGAGGTTTACTATCCAATAGGTCATAAAAAAAGAAGAAAAGAGGCTATCCCATTGCTAGAGCAAAAATTTGTAAAAAATGCTTCTACAAGATTCCCTAAGGAAAAAGTGGAAAAACTTGTTGAATTATTTAGAAACCCTGAAAAGCTGTATAATATGCCTATAAACGAATTTATGGATCTATTAACAATAAATGTTCTTACTTTCTAATTAATTATAATTATAAATATGTTCAGCTGTTTTTTATAATTTCATATTAGTGTGATTATATCTATTTTTAACTCTGTCGGCGTGAAGTCCCCTTCCGCAAGGGAGAGGATTAAATGAAATCCAATACTCGCTTTCACTCCTTCATACCACCACCGCACCAATACGGAGCCTATACGCTGGGAACTAAACAACCAGCGCAAAGACTTCCTACACAAAATGTCAAGGTATTACGTAAACAGCTACGACGCAATCTACGTGGAAGAGCTGAACATTAGAGGACTGGTCAGTAAAGGAAAGAACAAGGCCTTGCACCGACGCATTCCGGACGCGTCATGAAGCGAGTTTATAGGGATAGGGATGCGGTCTTACAAGGTGGAAGGCAAGGGAGTGGTAAGACACTAACAAAAGTTTCTCCCCCATACACTTCCAAGAAGTATGCCGTGTGCGGAGAGATAACTACCGAGCTAAAACTGAGTGACAGAGTGGTTATTTGTGGTTTTTCGTGTGGGAAGCAGAAATGAATGTGATACCCCTAGCGCCTGTGGAGAGGATACTAAAATACTCCGAACCCTTTCTTACAGTAAATAAAGGAAGTGATTTTGGGGCAAGTTTTCTTAATGAAGTAGGAAGCCCCTTGCCAAAGAAAGGGGTAGTTCACTATGTGATAATACAATTTAACCATATGGGTATCATTTCTTATCTCATACCTTTCTGAGGGGAACTTTTTCCAATAGAACTAAAATAAAAAGATAATAATATTAATTTTTGTAGTTGAGAAATTGAGAATAATGGTAATAAAGCAAGAAGCAGAGCCCACTTCTACAGAATTTTATTATGAGAATGCTAAATATATCCGGGTAAGAGGAGCGAGAGAGCATAATCTAAAAAATATAGATATTGATCTCCCTCGAGACAAATTCATAGTTATTACAGGAGTTTCAGGCTCAGGAAAGTCCAGTCTAGCGATAGACACGATTTTTGCAGAAGGGCAACGAAGGTTTTTAGAATCTTTAAGTTCATATGCCAGGCAATTTGTGGGAAAGCTTGAAAAGCCTCAAGTAGAAAAAATCAGTGGGCTTTCACCTTCAATATGTATAGATCAAAAAACAACTAGTTCAAATCCACGTTCTACGGTAGGAACGGTTACAGAGATATATGATTACCTTAGAGTATTATATTCAATAATCGGAAAACCACATTGTCCTAAATGTCGTATAGAAATTCTTCCATTATCATCTCAAGAAATAATCGAAAAAGTAAGTATTGACTTTGAAAACGAAAAAATATTGATTCTTTCACCCGTCGTAAGGGAAAGAAAAGGTCATTATAAAACACTTTTTACAGACCTAATAAAACAAGGATTCATTTATGCTTATATTGACGGTAAGTATGTAGATTTAACGGAAAGAGAAATTGAGCTTGACCCCAAAAGAAAACATTCAATTGAAGTAGTAATAGATCAGTTAAAAGTTACTGAAAATAATAAAGAGAGGATTTCAGAAGCAATAGAAATGGCTCTTAGATTGTCTGATGGATATGTAATTATTGAAAAACATTCTTTGGAAACCGAAGTAAAAGATCGATTCTTATTTAGTGAAAATGGTTCATGTCCAAAATGTGGGACTCCAGCACCAGAATTAGAACCAAGACTTTTTTCGTTTAATGCACCGCAAGGGGCATGTCCTACATGTATGGGTCTTGGGACAGTAATGGAAGTAGATCCCGATCTGCTTATCCCTAATAAAAATAAAAGCATAAAAGAAGGAGCGATCATAGCAATTTCTAGATCAACTGATTCTTGGAGTTACAAAATTATTGAAGCTTTAGCAAAGGAATATGGTTTTCGAACTGATGTTCCTATTAAAGACCTTCCATCAAAAGCTTTGGAAGTATTGTTATATGGAAGTGACCGCCCAATCAAAATTAATATTAGCTCAGACAAAGAAAACGGTGGTTTTTCTTTTAATGGGATTAGAAAAACAGAGGGCATTATAAACATGATTAAAAGGAGGTATCGACAAACAAAATCTAATGCAATGAGAGAATATTATGAAAGTTTTATGAGTGATGCACCATGCCCAACATGTAATGGTCGACGATTGAATGAATCTGCCTTGTCAGTATATATTGCTGGTAAAAACATATCTCATATTAATGAAATGTCAATAGCTAACGCGTTATCTTTTATTAGCTCATTGCCATCACAGTTAACCAAAAAAGAAAAATTCATTGCAGAACAGGTTATTAGAGAACTAAAAACCAGACTTTCATTTTTAGTAGATGTTGGTTTGGGTTATTTAACTCTTAATCGAAAAGCGTCTACTCTTTCAGGAGGAGAAGCACAAAGAATACGTTTAGCGACACAAGTTGGAAGTAAATTAGTTGGTGTTCTTTACGTCCTTGATGAACCCTCTATAGGGCTACATGCAAGAGACACGGATCGGCTTATTCGTACTTTTTATGAATTAAGAGACTTGGGAAATACAGTAATTGTAGTGGAACATGATGAGCAGACAATAAGAGCTGCAGATTATATTGTAGACATGGGGCCGGGTGCAGGTCTTCATGGTGGTGAAGTAGTTGCCCAAGGAAGCATTAAAGAAATAATCCATCATCCCGAAAGTTTGACCGGAAAATATCTTAGAGGAGAGCTAAAAATACCCGTCCCTAAAAAAAGAAGATCTCCTAAGAAATGGCTAGAACTTAAAGGGATAAATCACAATAATTTAAGAGATTTAAACATTAAAATACCTTTGGGAGTATTTGTTGCAGTAACAGGTGTTTCGGGTTCGGGGAAAAGTTCTTTAGTCGAAGAAATCCTCTGGAAAGCATTGGCTCGTTATTTTTATAAAAGCAGGGAAAAACCTGGGAAATTTAAAGAGATAATCGGTTTAGAAAATATCGATCGTGTAGTTCTTATTGATCAGAGTCCTATAGGAAGAACTCCTCGCTCAACACCTGCAACATACACAAAAGTGTTCGACCATATAAGAAATCTTTTCGCATCTCTTCCTGAAAGCAAGAAAAAAGGCTACAAACCAGGAAGATTTTCTTTTAACGTGAAACAAGGAAGATGTGAAGCTTGTGAAGGGAATGGTTATGTAAAAGTTGAGCTTCATTTTCTACCCGATGTTTATGTTGAATGTGACGTGTGTCATGGAAAAAGGTATAATGAAGAGACTTTAAAAATCCGATACAAAGGTAAAAACATAAGTGAAGTTTTAGATATGACTGTAGACGAAGCCTTAATATTTTTTGACTCTATTCCTTCTATAAAAAGAATACTTCAAACACTTTCAGATGTAGGATGTGGTTATCTAAAATTAGGACAGTCTTCATTGACTCTCTCAGGGGGAGAGGCACAAAGAATAAAATTAAGTCGAGAGCTAGCAAAAAGGCAAACAGGAAACACTTTAATCCTAATGGACGAACCGACTACTGGGCTTCATTTTCATGATGTAAAAAGATTATTAGACGTAATACACCGTATAGTAGACAATGGTAATACTGTTCTTGTTATAGAGCATAATATGGATATAATAAAAAACGCGGATTACATAATAGACTTAGGCCCTGAAGGGGGAGAAGAAGGGGGGAAAATCGTTGCTCAAGGAACTCCTGAAAAAGTAATTAAAAATAAAGATTCATATACAGGTAAATACCTACAAAACGTTTTGGAAAAAATTTAATTCTGTCAACGGAACGTTTATCTCTAATATTTGTAAAAATGAAAGAAAGCCAATAATCTTATTTTTTAATTTTTTATATGTCGAATTGCATTAAAACGCCCTAAAGAAACGGTTTTGAGGGAAAACTGGATTAACTATTGATAAAAGTCTATAAAAAATTACTCAAAAACATTCTTTACAAGGAGATAGTTCAGTGCTCAGTCTTCTTGATGAAGCAGAAAGTCATTTGCTTTCGATAGGGATCGCATAAGGAGATAATGATATGATCGATACTTATTTTCAAAAAACGATCTTTTGTAATTGTCTTTTTTATAGAATATATTTGATAATAAAACGAACTTTATCAATATCTTTAATACAACACCGATTCAATAACTCTTATAAGATTTAATTTCGGGCACTCACCAGACGTGAAAGATATCTATAGTCGTGCCGTAATTAACACGAAGATGTGAGATCCATGACAAGAGGTCGAGTATTTACTCAATTATTTCTACTAACTATTCTCCTAACTGTGCTAATTATTAGCCCTTCAATTCCGATGGTAACAGGAGAAGATGACACGGACACAATAGTGCTCCCTATCAACGGTGATAACCTCCCGGTAATCGACGGTAATAAATCTAGTTTCTCCCAGGAATGGGTGAATGCTTCTAAAATATACATTAACGTGGGTGGTAAAGAGGGCTTCAACGGCGAGCTCTACACCCAAGTAAATGGAACACACTTGTTCGTAATGCTTAATTTCACACATGAATATCTGCCCGTAAATGATACTGTCCCTGCGGGCTCACAAACACCTTATAATAACGCGACCCATGACTGGTTCGCCTTTGAGTTTGATAATGACTTAAGACGTAATGATTTTGGTACCATTGATTCACCCCATGACATCGTCATTCTAAATGAATATAATACAAGTACTGTTGATGGCTTCGTTTATATGAATGAAACCGACGACAATCCTGTCGTAGTTAATGACTTAGCAGTAGGTGGTGAAAACAATACTGCTGGAGTAATAGGTAATATCACGACGTACTATGACAAAAGTACAATTATTGAATTTTACAAAGCAATTAATTCTAATGATACAAAAGGCCATGACGTCAATATTTTCGATCAACTAATTATTTCCTTCCGTATCTTAGCATGGATTAATCAAACTGCTGACTTTAACACCTCTACCGTAATGACTTCCTCCTGGGTAAATTATAGACTTAATGAAACGGGAACTGGTTTTGCCGTAGAACCAACATCAAACATGACAGCTTATTTGGATGCAAGAGGTGCAAGTGACTACGATAACATTAAAGGTTTCGTAACTCTCATAAAATCATATGGTATACAAGTAGAAAATGTTAGTTGGATTAGTAGCTCTATGACCTTAGATGACCTTAGAAGTAAAAATATTACCTTTTTATTCTTAGGAAACCATGAATATAAGGACGATGAAATAAAAGCATATACTGAGTATTTCATTAATGGCGGACATTTAATGATCTTTGTAGGAACAGACTTGTCTGCTTCTGCTAAGAAATTACTAGAAAACCTTTATCTTTCTACATATGATACACCAGTACTGTTTGGTGATGTAAACCAAAACGGAACTGATACGTATGTTGAAGATGTTACTACTTATAATACAGATGCCCCCTTTTTCAAAGGGCCTTCACCAACAACAGACAAGGAAATTCAGTCATTACTATTGGCTTCAGGTGCTTTAAACACAACTTTGCTTAATAACGCAAAAACAATCCAAGGACAAAGGTTTTTAGCTTATAATATTGCACCCATTCCTAACACACTTTTCTTAGACGAAAATAATGATGGGATTCATAACGAAAACGAAAGTTTACCCGATGATTCTTCATTAATTCTCGGAGTAGACTTAGAATTTGGCGGTAGAATAGTCGTGTTTTCCACTGCAAGTTTCGTAGATAAATTATCAGTACAGGCAAAAGACAATGAGTATTTCTTCATCAGACTAGTTCCCTGGGCCGCTAGATTTACAGGGTTCTTAAAAGTAAACCACACTACAACTGACAAGTTTGAATATATGCAAGGAGATCCAATTGCAGTATTCACTTCAGTATACAAAAATAACAATGACACCAACACTCAAAACGTAACCGTTGAAGTAATATTCAAACAAGCAGATGTACCACTAAAAACAATCATTATGACTTTCAATAATACAGAGAACTACACTCACTACATATTTACTAGTTTGACTGGTGAACTAGAAGCCGTAAAAGGTTTTGTGGACGTATATATCAGAGCATATGAAAACGGTTGGGGCTTCGCAGACCAATCAACTACAATCTTAATAGAAAGAATACCCCCAATATATAATCAGATCAATCCTGTTCTTGCACTTCTCTTTGCAGTCATGTTGATTGTTGTAGTATTTTTCGCAGGATATGCATATAAAAAGCTTAAATAAATAATGTAATTGTTTCACATAATTTCTCATTTTTTACTTCTTTTTTAGAATAATCTCTTTTTTCTTTTCACATTTATTATTCTTAAAAAATTGAAGAATGGTTAAGAACACTTTTTTAATAATTCAGCTTTCAAAAACAAATTATTATAATTAATGTTTTTTAATTACTCCACGACGTAAAGAGGGATCTAATATGGCGTGCCCCACTTGTCCCCAAGTTCATGAAGCACGAATCAATATTTTTGCATTAATAATTGGTTTTGTGGCTTCTATTGTAGGATATCTTTTCAGAAAAGGTTTCGATACCCTAGATAAATTCATTTTTGATAGCTCTAATAAGTATTCTGCCCTTCACTTTGTAGTCTCTCATGAGCCTTTTAAAGGGGCATCAGCGTTATTAATTATATTGACTCCTGCCGTGGGTGGGCTAATTGTAGGCTGGATTGCTACAAATATAGCTCCTGAAACAAAAGGAAATGGCATCCCTAATGTTATTAAAGCAATGATTATTGAAAATGGAGACATTAAACCAAAAGTTCCCTTCTGGAAATTTGTTCTGTCAATAATTACGATTGGTACTGGCGGAAGTGCAGGCTCTGAAGGACCTATTGCTCAAATCGGTGGTGGTATCGGTTCTTTCGTTGGACAAAAGCTAAAGTTAACTAGTGCTGAAAAGAATGTCCTTGTTGCAGCAGGTGCGGGTGCTGGGATTACTGCAGTCTTTAATGCACCTCTTGGTGGTGCCCTTTTTGGTATCGAATTATTATTATCTTCAATTTCATTTAGATATGTAATCCCAATTATTTTGGCAACAACGACTTCAATGGCCACTAACTACTTTGTGTTAGGGCATCTTGAAGCGGTATTTTTGGTTCCATTATATTACTTGGAAAGTCCCGTAGAGTTCTTGTTGTTTGCGGTATTAGGATTGATCGCAGGATTATTTGGTGTTGGATGGCAGACACTTCTTTATAGTACAGAAGATTTTTTCAAAAGTATAAAAAGTGTTCCGACTTGGGTAAAACCAGGCCTTGGAGGGATACTTGTAGGAATGATAATTTACTTCATATCTTTTGATATTAGAGGAACTAGTCATCCCTTAATTCATAAAGTTTTATTGGGGTATATGTATAATGAAACAGATACTCGGACAGAATTACTAAAAATCGCATTATTCTTGTTATTTTTGGCATTTGCTAAAGCTGCAGCAACAGCGATAACTCTGGGTTCTGGTTCTGCAGGTGGAGATCTTTCACCTGCATTACTAATGGGTGCATTGATTGGAGAATCATATGGCGTTCTATTAGCTTGCATATTCCCCTCTATCGGAATTAAGCCTGGTCTTTACGCTATTTTAGGGATGGCTGCGTTCTTTGGTTCTGTTTCTCGTGCTCCTCTTACAATTATCATAATCACAACAGAAATGGCAGGAGCATATGAGTTATTTCCAGCATTAATGTTGACCGTGGCTATAGCTTTTGTTGTTCATTACTTGTTAATGGAAGAATCAATCTATACTGAACCTCTCCTCAAAGAATACGGAATATCCATAAGAAGAAGAACTGCTGATGAAGTATTAAGTTTTATCCCTATTCGAGAAGTAATGAACCCTGAAGTAATTGCAATTTATGAAGATACGCCCACAAAGCATCTACTAGATGTTTTTGTTACTTATCATCATCAAGGATATGTTGTTGTTAGCAGAGAAGACCATTCTTTGAAAGGCATTATTACGTTAACTGACTTAAGAAAAGCAATTATTCTTAACAAAATGGATGCACCCGTAAGCGAAGTAATGACTAAGAACGTAATATATGTAAATCCATTTAATTCTGTGCGTGAAGCCGTAGATTTGATGTACAGGCATGGCGTGGGAAGATTACCCGTAGTAATAGAAGATGAGGAAAATAACAAATTATTCGCAATTGGGATGTTCTCAAGATCAGACTTGGTAAAAACATTAGAGGCTACAAAGCTTGGACTAGAAGTTGAGCATAAGAAATCGATAGAAAAGATCAAAGAAAAAATTGACAAGCCAATAATCGAAGTTGTGCCATCAAAATATGATCATCTAAGCGACTATGTTGTCCATATAAACTATGACTGGATAAGTGCATATCTAGAAGTAACAAAAATGAATGATCATTTTCCAGCACATAAAAAACAAAAAGAAGAACAAGAGAAATTCTCTCAATCAGAAAAAACAAGTTCTAAAGATGAAAATAGTTCTACAAAAAATAAAAACACCGACAATTTATCTTAAGAGTTAAGAACATCCGTTAATTATAAACATTTTATATGTTATTTTCTCTTTCTGTTTTCTCAAAAATATCTAAAAATATATCTTTTATCATTTCCTAAGAGAAATTCTGAAAAACCCTTAATCTCAAGATAGTCAAGTGAATTCTATAGAATTGAATAAAAAAATTAATTATTCACTTGTTATTTTGGCTCATTTTTTATATCACGTAGTTTATTATTCTCTTCCAATTTATATCGTATATTTAAGAGATGACATCTTCATTTCTTATACCCAAGGAGGGATCTTATGGACCGTTTCTCTAATTACAACAATGTTTTTCTCTATCGCAGTTGGATATTATTCTGATCGTAGTAATGTGATACGCTATCTATTTATTTATGGGAGTGTTATTACAATATTGTTTTCACTATTTATTGTGTCTTTATCTAAAAATTACAACATGCTATTATTAGCATTTTTCATATCTGGAGTTGGTGCTGCTGGTTATCATCCTCCAGCAATGTCAATAATAACAGAGATGTTTGAGTCTCAAAAAGGAAAAGCATTATCTTTAAATATTAATATTGGGATGATAGGCACTGCAATTTCTCCTTTAATTGTTTCTGGAAGTATCCATGTGTTAGGTAGCTGGAAGAGTTCTTCCCAAACACTATTTTTATTCGGCATGACAATTATTTTTTGTGCTATACTTTTAAACTTAATAGTTGGTATATATTATCCCCAAAAAATCGAAAAGAACGTTGAATTACAGTTATCTTATAATAAGAAGCTTAAAATTTCAGAATTTAAGTTTGTTTTGACATTGCCCATATTAGTTCCCCTCATCTTTGTAAGTATTCGTGGAAGTTTCTTTAAAACGGCCTCATTTTTTACTGCTTTCCTATACAAGGATTATCTTCATTTAACAAAAGATCAGGCGAGTATTGCAACTTCTTTAATCATTGGCTTTGGTTCAATGTTTACTATTATAGGAGGAGCAATTTCTGATAAATTCCGGCCAGTAACTCCTATTCTGTTGTCTTCTTTTGGTACTTTTATTTCTGCGGTGGCACTTGTAATGATTGTTGGTCTCGCAAATCTTCCATTATTTACTATTTTCTATTTTATACTAATCGCTAGTTATTATTTGGCTTCTCCTGCAACAAGTGCACTCTTAGCAGACAGAGTTCCCGCCGAAAAAAGAGGTAAACTTTTTGGTGCTCTCTTTTCTTTTGGACAAATATTTTCAATGACTACTCCTGCTATCTTCGGATATCTAAAAGATTCTTATGGGATTACTTCTGCATTTATCTTTATTTTAGTAATGGCAATTTTGGTGCTAATTTTAGCAATATACATTTTTGTAGATGAAATTCTGTCTGTACCCCCCCAAACGGATGATTATAACTAGCAACATAATAGATATTCTATGTTTGTGAAAGAAAGTGGTATTATCAATTAGATACTAGTTTTAGTGCTCCCTATTTCGCTGGTATTGTAGCTATCCTCTTAGATGGTTATATGGATGGTTATCGGGCGTTTAGAAAGACTGCACCTCGTCTGACAATATCTCAGATTGTGGACATGTTGAAACATGCGTCCAGCTTGGACCACTTTCAATACAAATTAGGTTATGGGTTTGTTAATGCTCATGATATCTACCGATTAGCATATACAAAGGGATATACAGAAGCAAGACCTACAAGCGGAGGGGGACCACACCCCATATAAAAATAAAAATAATTTTAAATTTTTTTAAAACCTAAATATTAATTATGTAAATATTTTTCATTAATGCCTATTTTGTTTCAAAGAATGCTTTGTATGCCAAGTACGCAGAGTAAAGATCTGCTTTACTGGCAAGTTCGTATGGTGAATGCATACCTATGAGTCCAATACCCATATCAATAATGTCCATTCCTCTCTCAGCAAAATACATTGCAATTGTTCCGCCGCCCCCCTCATCAACTTTTCCTAACAACCCTGTTTGCCAAGGAATTTCTTTTTCATCTAATATGCGTCTAATCCAAGCAACGTATTCAGCGTGTGCGTCATTACAAGAATATTTTCCACCATGTCCTGAATACTTAGAAATAATAATCCCATACCCAATTTTTCCAGCATTTTCCAAATCATGGACGTTCTTAAACATGGGGTTAACAGCAGCATTTACATCTGCAGAAATGGCTCTAGAATTCATTAGCAATTTTAGAACCGCATAGGGTGAAACGGGTTTTTTACTTCCTTCGATCTTTTCAAGTAATCCATTAATAAAGAACTCAAGAACTTGGGACTTAGCTCCTGTGTTGCCGTCGCTACCTGTTTCTTCTTTATCGATAAAAATTGCGATCGCTGTTTGTTCTACATGTTCTGCATCAAGAATAGCCATTAAAGACGTGTAAACACTAGACCTATCATCTTGTCCATATCCCGCGATTAATGATTGATCAAGCCCAGCATCTCGAGGTTTTACTGCAGGTACAATTTCTAGATCTGCAGAAATAAAATCTTCTTCAGTAATACCGTATTTTTCTTCAAATATTTTTAGGATCTTCTTTTTCAATGAGTTTTTTTCTTCTTTTTTCTCACTTTTATCTTTTGTATGCCCTAAAATAATTCTAAGCTCTTCACCTTTAATGATCTCAAATCCTTTTCTATCTCCCTGCGTTTTTCTTGCTAAATGTGGTAATAAGTCTGGAATAACAAGTACTGGGTCTTTATCAGATTCACCAATCACTATCTTTTTAGTGCTCCCATCTTTTAATGCAACAATTCCATGTAGGGCAAGAGGAATATTAACCCACTGGTATTTTTTAATTCCTCCATAATAATGTGTTTTCAAAACAGCAGTATTACTTTCGGAGTCTTCGTAAATTGGAACTGGTTTTACGTCTAATCTTGGTGCATCTATATGTGAACCGATAATATGTACTCCATTCTCTAATGGCTCTTCTCCAATAATGCTTAGAATTACGACCTTGTTTTTAAAAGTAAAATACACCTTGTCCCCAGGTTTTAAGTTTTCGACATTATTAATATCTTGAAATCCTTTTTTTTTGGCTTGTTCTACTATATATTCAACAGCTTCTCTCTCTGTTTTCACAGCTTCTAAAAATTTTTTGTATTCCTCACTAAATTTCTCAATGTCTTTTTCTGGTAGCATTTCCCAAGCAGATTTCTTATTTGTTATAATTATCACCTCTCCATTTTATCAGTTAAAAAGTCGGAAAGACGCTTTCAAAAACAATTATTTATCATGCGTAAAAATATGTTCTTATGTTAAAATCATAAAAAACCTTTTTTTATAAAATCAATTAGCAAGAAAATATTTAGATGATGTTCTCCCAATCAAAAAGTATTTTTAAAAAAGTAATTTTTTTATTGATAAAATTAATTTTATACCACGTAGTTTGGTGCTAAGCTTTGTATTTCAACATTCTGTGTTTTCTTATAGACGCCGTAACTCCCCAATTCTTCGATGATTAAGTCTCTTATCGCGGTTCGAATTAGTTCTGATCTGGAAGGATAGTAGCCGTCCCTCACCAGTCTGTCTATTCTTTCAAGCAGTTCCTCTGCCATTTTTACAGTAAGAATTTCTAAACTCATAAAAATCCCCGCGTATTTATTTTCGGGGCGTTGTTCTTAAACTTCACTGAAAAAAAGAAAATGAAATTTTCTAAGATCGTTTATTCATCCAACTTACAGGGTTATTAAACCGGTCACTCATTTAATTAAAGCTATTCATATATTATACTAAAAATAAAAAAACATGTTTAAGCATTATAATGCTAGCTTTTTTGCTAATTCGTTATTTCATTAGTTATAGTTCTTAATTTAACGCTAAAATATTGAATAAAAAATTAAAATAAAATGAAGTAGTAAAATAATGTTCAACTCAAGTTCTATTTTCAAAATCAAAACAAGAATATTAAAAAGAATGATAAATAAAAAACAAATATCCATGCACGAGGAAACTTCTTCAAGAACAATAAATGACGACAATAATGATCTTCTTCTTACGAATCACTCAGAATACAAGCCTAACTCAATTTTTGTCCTTTCCCTTACATTTATCATAATGCTTGCTAATACTGGCGCAGGAATTGTTTTTCCAATATTTCCAAAATATTTAGTTATCTTTGGTGGAGGACCTACTCAGTTAGGGTATTTAGCAGCAATATTCTCAGCAATGGTATTTCTTTTTTCAACTCCAGGGGGGTGGCTGGCAGATAAAATTGGTAGGAGACTGCTTCTTTTTATCTCTATGTTGCTATTTAGTATTACTAATATAATGTACGCAGAAGCTAATAGCCTGTTGTTATTATATGTAGCAAGAGGCTTAGAAGGTATTTCTGTTGCAGGAGTAACTCCTGTTGCATTGTCTCTCATAAGTGAGCATACAACTAAAAAACAACGTTCATTTTACGTTGGTATTGTAAATGGTGGTGCACAAATTGGTTTTATTATTGGTCCTGTTTTAGGGGGCATTTTTTTTGATTTGTGGGGATTAAAAGCTCCATTTTATATTTCTGCGGGACTCGGAATTTTTTCTATGTTAATGGTGTTTTTTATTCCAAAAGAATCACCTCTAAAAGACATAGATAATAATACAAATGAGAAGAAAGAGCAGAAAAGTTCTACTGATAAATTGCAAGTACTTATTTTTTCTTTGCTTACTGCAGTTAGTTTTAGTACATTTTTCTCTTGGGCATTAATAGAGCCAGGTTTTTCATTTTATGTTTATGATGTTTTAGGGTTTACACCCACGCAATTTGGATTATTTGTTGCAATATATGCCTCTGTAGTAACAGTTGGACAGCCCTTAGGAGGATATTTAGGACAAGTATTTCATAAAAAATTACTTATTATTATAGGACTTCTTATTTATTCTCTATCTTATCTTCTTCTAATAATTGCTAACAATTTTTATTTAGTAGCTTTAATGGGTTTCTTTGCGGGTGTTGGAAATGCTCTAACAATGCCGATAGTATCTGCAGAAGTAACAGTTGCAGTACCCTCAAAAGAGAAAGGTACTTGGTTAGGAGTTTATTCTGCATTGAGTAATAGTGCTGGTTTCTTAGGTCCAATAATAGGTGGTGCAATATATCCACTTTTAGGCCCTACAAAAACATTTATCGTTTCTTTTAGCATCCCTTTTTCTATGCTCATACTAATTCTGTTTTTATATTCTTCCCCAAGTCAAAGTAATAGAACATGATCCCTTCTAAAAAACAAGTCTTAATTTTTAAGTAAAACTATCCCTTTACAAAATGGTCTTCATGGATATGGATGAATTCCTAGCCAAAACAGGAATGTCTCCTGACAAAATTGAGCTTACTAAACAAGCCTTGGAAAAAATAGGTATTGAGAGCTGGAAGACACTTGTTACTTATAACGCCGAAGACCTAGCTTCAGCTATTAATAACATAAGCTTGCATACCGCATATTTAATCACGATAGCGGCCAAAAAACAAATTAGGAAAGAATTATCTAAAAAAGCAAGAAAAATTGATAATTTTGAAAGAAAAGCCCTATATCTCTACCGGTAATAAAAAACATGCGAAAGTTTAGAGAATAAACTAAAAATTGAATGAATTCAGATGGAAAACAATTAGCATTGAATGCCACCATCGTTGCTCCCCTGCCGGTCGAAAAAAAAGGTTGGTTGGGAGGGAGCACCTTATAAAGCGATACAAAGGGGGAGGGGGCGTTAACCACGACAGCGATAAACCTTACAAAAGGAAAAATATGAACGTAAGTAGACTAACATTTTTCATATTGCTGTTTTGCATTAGAGCATATTGAATAAAGACCGTATGTACTAGAAGATCTTGTCCATTATTTCTATGAATATGGAGAGAATATCAAAAATTTACACTTAATCATGTTTTAGATACTACTTTAATTTAAGGTATAGAGCTAGTAAAAAGTTACATTTTCAAAATTAAGCCCTAATTCTTCAGCGTATTCCCATACTTCGGCAACTTCTGTTTTGGATACCCTTCGACTAATATCAGAATATCTATCGGAATAGAGAGGAGAAAGAGGATCTGTAAAACTATCAGGATGGTATTGCCCCATGATATTTACTGGTGCATCAGGAATGTTATCTTTAATCCATTTTAAAACGGGAATAGAACAACAATCCACATGATTTGGCATTACTAAGTGGCGGATAACATAATTTTCTCCCCAAGAATGAATTAACTTTAAATTCCTAGTAATCGTTTCAAAATATTTTGGTGTTCTTGATAATCTGTGTGCACATTTATTATTGCCAAATTTAAAATCAGGAAGCCAAACATCAATAACTGTTCTTAATATCTTCATTGCCTCTTTAGAAATATAAAAATTTGAATTCCAAAGTATTGGTACATTAAACCAATTTTTGAATAAGTAATTATTCTTGTTTTGTTTTAATTTTCCTAGCCATCTTATATGTTCCTCTTTTTCATTTATATTATAACGGTGTATTTGAGGAAGACGTTGTATTGCATTAATAATAGTATGTAAGTGTGGTGTAGGATCACCACCAACCAAATTAATATTATGAACGCCTAACGCTCTTAATTCAAACATAATTAATGACAAACGTAGAGGAGTAATAGGAATACCATTATCCTTATCTTTACTTATATCACCATTTTGGCAGAAAACGCATCTCATGTTACATGATGAAAAAAAGATAGTACCAGATCCTTTAGTTCCTCTGAATACTAATTCTTCTCCATGATGTGGAAAATAAGATGCTACTCTTGAGACGGTGCCGAGTTTACATGTGCCTTTTTTTCCATTAGGATCCGTACGATCTACACCACAATGCCACTCACAAAAATCACAACTAGTAAGGCCCTTATTAACAATTACAGAATTTAAAGAAAGGAGGGAATATTTAGGAAAAGGCAAATCAATTATAAAAAAAGGGTCCGATTTTGCTTTTTTCCAATAACTTAGAAACGTCCTTGTTGCCTTTTCATGAAGGCCCCAAAGTTCATTATAACTTAGTTGATCTATGTCTTCTGTTTCAATTTCTACTTTACTTGCAATTAGGTATTTAGCAGGCATTTTATTTGTTGAGACACTTAAATACCAATCTAAACTATTACGTAGTTTTTTTGATGACCAGATTTTGAGTTTTTCAAAGGAAGAAGAACCAGAGTCGAACATTTTCTTTATTAAAGATAAGGAATGAAATTAAATAAAAAATATTTGTCGTGGTAAAAATAGAAAACCAAAAAATTAGATCCTATGACGTGCTTTTTGAATATTTATTTACGCTCCAAACTTAGGCTTGTTTTTGCCCAATTATAAAATAGCAGTCCGATTTAACCTGTTTTATGCATTGGTATGGATTAAGTATTTTGATTACCTTTCATAATTTTATTATTGTATCTTTTTGAAGAAATAAGTGTGTCTATTCCAGATGCTGAGAATGAGCCCGTGTTAAGAAAAAGTTACAGGACATTTTTGACTGCTTCTATTTTCCAAGTAATTATTGTCAGATCTTTTTCACTAGTTTATTTTGCGGTTTTTTACCGCTTGATAGGAAATGATAAGTACGACTTAGGCATATTGGTCATGCTATCACTTGTCTTAATGTCTGTCGGAGTATTGTCTGACTTAGGGTTGTATTATTCATTTATGCAGTGGAATCTTACTAAAAGAATGAGTTTTGACGAGCTCACTAAAGTTACTATGGGCGGTTTTTGGCTTTATATACTTCCCTTAGCTTTATTGGTCAATGTATTAATTGGATGGTTAATAATTGGGAGTATTAATCTGTTGTTAGGCCTTTATTTACTGAATGTCATTGCTTATGCATTTTTCAACCTAGTTAGGAGATATGTAATTGCGATAATGAAAGTAGAACGGACAAATCTTTTACTTGGAAGCTATTCTGTCCTAAATTCTGTTAGCGTCCCTATTTTTTATTATTATTTCCGGACTCTGGAGTCCGTCCTTTTTGCTTGGCTTTTGTCACTAATTGGGGCGATATTTCTCACTTTGATTTCTTTAAAGCACATACCTCCAGTTTGGAGAGTCAAAATAGATCTTGGTCTTTTAAAGCTGATGATCGCTTTTGGTTTTCCAATTTTTCTTACTAATTTATTAAGGATTTTAGGGTCTCAAATTGACCGTTTCATGATCTACATTATTTTTGACCCCGAGAGTTTAGGCGTTTATACCGCAATGAAAAGGATAGTTGAGATATTGAATGAGGCAGTATTAGTTATCTTGGCTGGCCTTTTCCCAATATTCTCTAAGTTGTTTAAGAGAGATAAAGAGAGAGGGATTAAGATTTTTTATGCGGTCTTTAGATTGACATTTTTCATTGCGATGTTAGCATATCCATTCTTTTATATCAATAGGGTCTTGTTTGTTCATTTATTGATTGGTACTGCTTATGACGCTGGGCTTAGAGCGTTAGAGATCTTAGTGTTAGGTCAGATAATTGTTTCTTTGACTACTGTTTTAGAACATTTTGCCTTAGGATTTGAAAAACGTTTGAGATTATTAATAGGCACGGTATTAGTCATCATTACTCAAGTTGGATCAATTTACTTATTAATAGGAATAGGAATAATGGCAGTACCTATTGGATTTATTTTAGGGAAACTCGTATTTTTAGTGTATTTTCTGTTAGATCATGATTTAAGACCAAAAATACTAAATGAAAAGATACCCATATTCGTTCTTTGGCTTTTTTTAGAGTTTGCAGCTATATTTAGTATAATTATATTGATTTCTTCTCCGATAATTCAAAACATTCTATGGGGAATAATCACGTTATTATTGATATTATTAATTAAACCTCTCAAAAGATTTGATGTTGAGTTAATCACCGGGACATTACCGTCTAAAATAGGACGTTTCTTTAATGTGTTGTTATTTTTCGCAAAGTAGAACAAAATTAATTTAGGGCTTGATGACGGATAGAATATATAGTAAAATTTAAAGGTATTTTTTTATCAAGTCAAAGAATATTTTAAATAATAATGGGAGCTACAGCCATTTGTGAGAGTAATTATTTTAGCTGCAGGTATGGGTTCTCGTCTTTACCCTTTAACAAAAGATCGAC
Source organism: Candidatus Heimdallarchaeota archaeon (assembly GCA_027061945.1). Taxonomy (GTDB): domain Archaea; phylum Asgardarchaeota; class Heimdallarchaeia; order Heimdallarchaeales; family JAJRWK01; genus JAJRWK01. Next base: position 35,035 of record JAMOVR010000065.1, on the reverse strand, counting down.
CTAAATGTTTAGTGCCTATTATTAATAATAAGCCATTATTAAAAGTTCAATTAGATGCAATAAAACATATTTCTCCAGAACAAGTTGTTGTTGTGACTGGCTACAGGAGTAAACAAATTGAAGAAAAAATAAAACTATGGGAAAACGAATATCCTTTTGAAATTGTTAACATTTTTAATCCTTTTTTCAGTCTAAGCAATAATTTAGCAAGTCTTTACATGGCCCGTGACAAATTAGATGAAGACTTTATATTAGTTAATAGTGATGATATTTTTCATAATTCAGTAATAATTGGTCTTAGCCAAATTATGGAAGACGGTATTTGGATAACTATCTCTAGAAAAACAAAATATGATTGGGAAGACATGAAGATAGTTGAAAAAGAAGGATTTATTCGTAAGATTAGCAAAGAGATCCCACTTGAGGAAGCTAATGGTGAATCAATTGGAATGGTCCTATTTAGGGGGGAAGCACGACAAAGATTTGTTAATACCCTTATTGATGTGATGCATGAACCAGAAGCATTAAATGCATTCTGGGAATACGCTGTTCAGAAAGCAATCGACCGTGGTGTGCCAGCTAAGCCATATATTGTAGATGATGATAAATGGGCAGAAATGGACTTTCATCCTGATTTAGAGTTTATATATCAGCATTTGACAAGTTTTCTTTCTGAAAAAAGTTTCTTGACAGAGAACGAGGAATAGGAAAGCGTTCTTACCATTTTCTCTACAACTATAAAACATTAATAAATATGAGGAGCTCTCCTCTTAAAAAATCTGTTTTATTTTTACTAAAAAAAGAATTGAAACACTATTGCTAGAGATTATTATTTTTACGCATCAAGCAGTTTGATTGGGATAAACTATAAATTCAAGAACTATTTATTGGTTTACATGAGTTATGTTAAAAAAATGGTTTTTTATTTTTTTAAAAGAATGATAAGATTATTTGATTTAATAGTTCCTAAGAAAAAAAATTTGATAGTTTACGGATGCAAAGCTGATAGGTATTATGATAATGCAAGATATTTTTTTGAATTCATGAGAAACAATCATTCAGAATACGAATCAGTATGGCTCACTAAAGACAAGCAAGTGTGTAATAAGATTAGAAATCGTTTTGGAGAAGATTCTTGTAAAACTTTTTTTTCGATTAAGGGAATATGGACTTTTCTAAGAGCTAGAACAGCAATCTTGTCCCATGGTAGTATTGATTTTTTCTATTTTTTATCGTCTTTTTCTCCAAAACTTATAGTAAATTTATGGCATGGCCAACCACTCAAAGCAATTGGATATCTCTCAAGAGAATTTCAAGGCAATAAACGGAAAAAAATAACGGAGAGATATGATTTACTCGCGGTATCGTCGAGAATAGAATCTTATGTAATGAAAGCTTGTTTCGATAGTAGCGTTAAGAAAATGATGATAACCGGTTATCCCCGAAATGATGTTTTATTAAAAAATTTAGAAAAAAATGTTCAAGATGAAATAAACCTATTCGTAAAAAGATTTAATTTACCCTTTGTTCCAGAACAAGTCATTTTATACGCACCAACGTACCGTAAAAATTCAATTGCTCAATTCTTTCCGTTTAAAGATTTAGACTTTGATAGATTCGACAAGATAATGAAAGAAAATAAAGCCATTTTAATTTTAAGAGGCCATGTTAATGATATTTTAAAGGACAAAACCAAAACTTCAGAATTAGAATCTTCTATTCAAAAGATAATAGACTCCAAATGGAGCCTTGTTTTACATCAAACAGACTTGGAAGACATTAACGATATACTCCATATTGTAAATCTATTGATCACCGACTATTCCTCGATTTATTTTGATTATTTATTAGTTGATCGGCCTATATTTTTCATTCCCTATGACTTAGATGAATATGAAAAGACCAATGGAATTGTATACCCATATGACAGTGTAACTCCAGGTGAAAAGATATATTCTGGAAAGGAATTTGTTGAAAAATTATCAGAATTTTTCAAGGGAGTAGATAATTATAAAGAGAAAAGAAGGTGGATTAAAAAATTGTTTTTAGAAATTCAAGTCCCAGAGGCTTCAGAAAACATTCTAAATCAAATAAAGAAAGAACTAAAGTAATTCACATAGCAAACTAAACAGGTTTGTTAACAAGAGTATTTCTATTAAGTCAATGATAAAAGAGAATTTTTATTTAAAGGTCAGCCTTCTTTTTGCTCCAAATAAAAGATTTAGAAGGATAAAAACACGAAATATCTTTAAATTACTTGTTTTTCAATTTTAAATTAATCAGTTAATAATAATCTTCTAATAATTGAGACATTTTTTCTAACCATTCAGGAAAATGTTTTAAATCTTTCATACTTGTGGTTAATGTTTTTTTCTTTTTCTTAGACAGTTTAGACATTATGCGCCTTTTTTGTTCTTCAGAAAGAAATTGTAAAGCGTTATAAAGGATTTCATCCACTATTGACACGTATTTCTCCAGTTGGCGTGGTAATGGGGTATTGGGAGGCTTGAATGAATTTTCTAAGATCCGTTTCCTTATTACCTCTTTTTTTGGGAATAATTCGTATCCTATTCCTTCAAGGCCTAAATATTCCGAGGCTGCCAATGTACTACCTGTTCCTGCAAAAGGATCAAGGACTGTTTTTGCGTCAGGAACGCTTTTTATGCATAAATAAGGGAGGCCAATAGGAAACGGAGCTTCATGGCCTTTCTTTATTTTTGCACCGGTAGTTACTTCATAAGGAACAAACCAGACATCACCAGGATCCCTTAAGTCCTCTTTTGAATATCTTCCGATGTTTGACTTGTCCGTATAAGGAATCCCAATTCTTTTGGGGTCAAGACGGTAATTCTTCGTTTTTGATAATAAGAAAACATTTTCCCAAACATTATTAAACCGTCTTTTCCCTCCAGAAGGAGTGTAATGACCCATCCCAAAAATGCTTTTAACCCAAATAATTGTCTGAACTCGTTTAAACCCTGCATGGACAGCAGTATTAACAACTTTCTCACTTTTCCCTTGATCCTTTGCAGAATCCCCGATATTTAGAAAAAATAAGCCATCTGGTTTTAAGACCCTTAAGCATTCTCTGAACACGTTTTTGAGAAATAATAAGTATTCGTCCATTGGGAGCTTGTCCGTGAAGCTCCCGTCAGGAGTATATTTTTTACCTACGTTATAAGGAGGACTAGTAACAATAACGTCTATAGAATTATCGGGTATTTCCTCCATTCTTTCGCTAGAACCGATAATTACGCGTTGTCTTCCAAAAACCAGTATCTCTCTGTTAGAAGGCAAAAGATTCATTATGTCCCCAAGATATAATTAGAACAATAATTACTTATTTACGTTTCATTTAAAGAACAGGAAAAGCACGTCTATAAATTCATTTGATGTGTTTACTGGTTTTAATAATTATTTATTTGTTTTTTGACTTTTTGTCTTTTATTTACGAAACTTCTGAATATTTAACTAAAAAATAATCAATATTAGTAATATAGGGTTCTACTTTATTAAATAAAATTCGTTTTGGTTCCGAACAAGACTTTGAAGACGTAGTTTCGGTGTTTTATCAGAAAAAAGGGAGAGATAGATATGAGCAAGCTGATAAGATATGCTGAGATATACGGCTTGACCAACGAGTTAAAACGGTTTTTAAGAGCCATTGAGGAAAATACTGATTCAAACGACGATGTTTGTTTTTAAGATAAGTCGTAACTATTTTTTGCGTTTAGTAAAGATAAAGCGCAAAAATAAATACCCCGAATTATCAAAAAATAAAAATAAAGATAAAAAATAATAACTTAAAAAAACTAAACGTAAAAAATAGAGTGGGTTTCGTATGCTAAAGAGATCATTCTAAACAAATGAGAAAAGACTAAACAAATAAAACATCACTATAAATAAATATAGCCATATAAAAAATTGGGAAGAAAAATTCCAGGATATAAAAATTATCATTAAAAATAATTCTGTTGTGTATTAGCAAGAGAGCTGGGACTCTCTTGTTTTTTCATTAATGTTGAATCCTTGTCTGTGAACTACCCCTTTCTTTTGCTAGGGGCTTCCTGCTTCACAGAGGAGACTCTCTCCACAGGCGCTACGGGCCGTCCCAGCCCTGCAAGAAAAACATATACAAAAAAACATAATGTTTTCGGATTTCATCCCCTCCCTTTCGGAAGAGGATTTCCCGCCGAGAAAGTTAAATGTATCCATACTTTTTTTCTTTGTCCTCATTGCGCAAAGCGAGGGGATCTCCTTTTTTTTTCTTTTTTCGATGCTCATTTAACTAGCACCCGTATAACTATTTTATTCTTGTTTGTGTTTTATTTGTTCTCTTTTATTGAGGAGCTTTTGGGCTTCAGATATGATGCTGTCAGGAACTAAAGCAGAAGTGGAGTGCTTTTTCTCAATAATTCCTTTGTACGCACTAAGTAAAACGTAGAATCTTTTTGAAAATGGATCAACATTGATCTCTTTCGCTTCTTCTGGAGTAAGACCACGATATACTTCGCAGACGATTCTTGAGACTTCAGCTAAGTCTTCAAAGCCCATGAACCCGGCATTTCCTTTTAAAGTATGAGTTACTCTGAAGAATACTTCGTATGGGTTACTGTCATGGTTTATTTTTTCGAATTGTTCTATTGAGTTTCTCAATTCCTGTAGTTGTTCTTCTAGTTCTTGAATGAATAACTCGAGATAGTCGTCTTTTTCAGTTGACATTTAGGTGTTTCCCTCTGGGAGAAAAAGGGATGTATCAAGTAATAACGTTTTCCCTCTAATGGGGTCATATTTTTTATGAAAAACAGGGTTTTTCAACAATTGGAACTTTTTAATTTTATCCATATCGACAGAATTCCCCTTCCCTTTGGGAAGTAGTGGAACAAAAACCGATATCGATGTCAATGCTAACCGTTTTTATAAAATTATTGGGACAAGATTTGTAGACAGGAATAGGATCGTCCATCCTGTAACGCTTGTGGAGAGAAAAATGCTATAAAATCACCTCCAAAAATTACTTACAAGAGGTGTTTTTGGGAAAAATAATTCTTCGTTAAGAAGAAAAAAGCCCTCGCAAAAATAGTAGATAGTTACTAAGCATAATTATTTAATTTAATAATTAATACTGGTTTTTCCTATTCATTTCTAAATAAAATTTCTAAATAAAATTGTTGCTTAAAGAAGGCGATATGCTTCATCTCCAAGAACGGAAAGCACTGCTTGAGGAAATTCTAACAAAGGATCTGTCCCTTTTAGTTTTGAAAGCTTTAAACAATACCTTAAAATCTGGATACCACCCCTCACGGTATAGGGATACTCGTTTTGATGTGCCTTTTGTAGGAATTTAACAACAGCATCAATTAGTTTTTCAGGAGCAATTGGGACGTGATATCTTAAAATCTCTCTTTCTTCGTCTTCTGATGGGAATGTAAGTTCGATAACAGGTCTTAATCTGGAGAGAATAAATTCGGGGACATCATATGTACTTGTATCTTCATTCATCGTTACTGCGAGTCTAAATTCAGGATGTGCCTTAATAGTTATGCCTGCGATCTGAGATTCTACGTATCTTCTATGATCAAGTAAGGGAGCTAATGATGCCCAAGCCTTTTCGCTCATTCTGTTACCCTCATCAATAATTACAACACCACCTTTGATCATTGCGGTAACTATTGGAGAGGCTACATATTTGATTTTATTCCCCTCTTCAATTACAGGGGTTACAATTAAGTCTTCAGGCCTTGTGTCCATAGTAGCTTGATAAAACCAGACTTCTTTTCCTAATTCTTTAGCTACCGCGTAAGCAAGCGTTGTCTTGCCAATCCCTGGTGGCCCAACTAATCGGGGGTTTAATGGAATATCTTCTTTATCTATTATTAACCAGGCTGCAAGTAGTTCCCTTTTTACTATTTCTTGACCTAACCATCTCGCAGGAAATTCGGTTGAAGGGGATAACTCTAATTCTACACCACTAATAACGGTTTTTTCCATACATCCAATAGTTCTATAAAAAAGGTATTAACATTATTTGATATTACAAAAGAAAAAGAAAGAAAAGAATTGTAACAGAAAAATTAGAAAAAAATTATCTTATTGTTTTTGTACCCATTTCTTGTAGATTACTACAAACAACCATCTCAAAAGGTTAAGAACTAACGTTATTACTAAGATCCATTTTATTATTGAGAAAACAGTCATTAGATAGACAGAAAATGCCGCATAATTATCAGGATTATACAAGATGTACAAACCAAGGATGTTTTCTAACACGTCAGAAACAGCCATAACTATAGATGAAGAATTGACAAACTTTACTTTTGGGTTCAAAATAATGCTTTCTACTTTTGAGATCATGTAGATTGTAGAACAAGCTAAGAACGCAGTGTATGAAAGAATAAAACCAAAATCAATCCATGTAAGAACTATTGCCGCATGTATTCCTTCTGATCCCCATGAGGTAAGAATTTGATCCATTTTTTGTGGGCTCCATGCTAATTCAAAATTAATTATGTTATATCCTCTACTTTCCATTATCTTGTTAAATGGTGCAAAAGCAAACTGGAAAGCAATCATTGTAATAAAAGAAATTATTGGTCCAATACTACAAACTTTCATGTGTTCTGCTAATATGTGTGAAAAACATCTTCTCTCAGAAGACATGTGTAGTGTGAGGAAAACAAGAAAATAAAAGTTTTAGTTTATTTTTGAAAACCTTGTTTTTTCTTTTTGTTTCTTCAAACTTCTTTTAGTTTTAGGGCTGTTTTCAAACCCGAAAGGTTTTTTCTTCAATAAATAAGTAGTAGTATTGTGAATAAAATTAAAAAAAAAGATTTGGGGAGTTAATTCCCCTATTTTTTAATTAATTTATCTTCTTTTAATAATGATTGTAGCTACTAGTAAGAAGGAGAAACCAATTAAGTAAAAAGTGAAACCAGGTAAGAATCCTCCACCAGTTTCATTTTCGGCGACAGCACATTTTTCGTTTAATAAGACGTATGCCATGATATTGTCAACTAATATTTTTCCTTGCTGTTCGTCTCCGTGCTCGGTGATTAATCCGTACATGTTTTTGTAGTCTGCAAAGTTTGCTTCACCACTAACAACTAACATGCTGTTTTTCATGAATTGTACTACTAACAGAGGATAGTTTCCGGTTATGTTTTTAGCAGTGTAGGTGTAATAGTCATATGTTGGATTGAGGCTTACATCCTGGTCGATGGTTTTTGCAGCAGCACTTGATTTCATGACTACGCTAACACCATCGATGGTAGTGTTTCTTAAGTCAACGGGTGCATTATTTTCCCATCCGAGTACACTGGTGGGTCCGTGAAATACAGCACGTTTTACATCGCGTGTTAAGCATTTTGCTACTTCATCGGTACCTGTTTCATTGGCAATTACACGGTAGGAGGCACCATCATTACTTTGCGTATCGTCAACAGCGTCCCATGATAGCCTAAGGTTTGCACCTAAGTATTCGAGTACTGGATTTAATGAGGAGCTAGCATTGAAGTATCCTCCATAGTCACTGTCTCCAGCAACCCATAGTAATTTGTTCCCAGCTTCAAACCATGATTTTAGAGCAGAAAGGTCTGCATCAGAATAAGGAACTTTAGCACCGGGCAATAAGACAGCTTTTACAGAATCGTTTAATAGGCTTGATAGAGTGACGTTAGGATTGCTCCAAACCATTACGTCAAAGCCTTTTTCAGTCCAGTTACCAACGAACCAATTGTAATCCGTATGGTAAGAACCATGGCTTATGTCAATCAAGATGATACCTTTTGTTTCCTGTGCCATTGTAGGTGCGCTGTTTAGGGATACAGCAATTAAGGAAACAATGAGTAAGGTAGGAATTAATACTTTTAGTGCTTTCATATTCTCACCCGCTTATTAATAAGCAGTCATGTTGGAGTAGTTTTTATTTTTATTAACCTTTCTTATGTTGTGGGGAAGTATTATTAAAAATAAAAAGAGTTGGGCTATAAAATTTTAAGGGGTTCTTAGGCTGTTTAATCTATTATATTGAAAAAGAATATGCAATGGATTATACTGTTCTCGGAAAACTTATTGTTGTTAAATAGAAACATGCAAACATGCAATATGAAACTTTAATTGTAGAGATAAAAGATCACGTTGCCAAAATAATTGTTAATCGCCCAGACAAATTAAATGCGTTAAATAAGAAAGCCCGAGATGAGCTTAATCAAGTATTTAAAGAGTTAGCAGAAAACAAAGAAGTCCATGTAATTGTTATTACTGGCGCCGGAGAAAAGGCATTTATTGCCGGAGCAGATATTAATGAGTTTAAAGATGCAACAGCTGCAGAAATGTATCAAAACTTTAGACCAGATACCATTTTCTATGAATTAAATCGATTAAGAAAACCGGTAATTGCTATGATTAATGGATATGCCCTTGGTGGTGGACTTGAGTTAGCAATGGCATGTGATATCCGAGTTGCTTCTGAAAATGCAAAATTAGGACAACCAGAGATAAAATTAGGGCTGATCCCTGGATGGGGTGGTAGTCAAAGACTTCCGCGTTTGATTGGAGAAGGTCGAGCTATGTGGATGATTCTTACGGGAAAAATGATTGATGCCAAAAAAGGAGAGGAATGGGGGTTAATCGATTTTGTAGTTAAAAAAGAGGAGTTAGAAGAATTTACAATGAGCATTGCTAAACAAATCGCAGAAATGAGCCCATTTACATTACAAGTAGGAAAAGAAGCCGTTAAAGCAGCGTCTCAAATGAGCCTAAGAGATGGGCTAGAGTTAGAATCACGTCTTTTTGCATTATTATTTTCTACAAAAGACAAAGATGAAGGAGTAGCAGCATTTCTTGAAAAAAGAAAACCTGTATTCAAAGGAGAGTAACATAAAAAAGCGCGTTTCTCTCTTTATTTTTTTCGACTTTTAAAGTATTATTTTCTTAGGAATTAAGGGAAAAGCTATAATGAGATGGTTTCCAACTTATAACAATGAGCAAGGTACTAATTGTAGATGACAGTCGCTTGTCAGTGGCTGCATTACAAAACATGATCCAGAGAATCGGCCACGATGTTGTGGGAGTAGCATATAATGGTGAAGAAGCAATTAAAAAGGTAGAACAACTAGAACCAGACGTCGTCACTCTTGACTTTGTGATGCCAGACATAAATGGAGCTGAAGTGGCAAAGAAGATTAGGTCAATTAAATCAACAATCAAGATCATAATGATTACAAATGATGAGCTCCCCATTGGAACAAAAAACGAAATCCAAGCACAAGCATATATCTTGAAACCAATTACTGTGAGAAAACTTGAGACTGCTTTTTCTGAACTTTAAATTAAAATTTAAATTAAAAAATGAACGTATTTATGTTTGTTAAAATAACAAATTCTGAGGATTAATAAAATAATACTTTAAAAGTCGAAAAAAATAAAAATTATTCGAAAGTTTATTTAGACTTTTCAATTGCACTTACTAACCATAACATCGCTTCTTCTACCCCGTCACCATACTTTGCACTTATTTCCATAGCATTAACTATTTCTGAATTCGGATATGAAATCCCGAGTTTTTCAAATGCTTCATCAACACTCATTGGATTCTTTTCTTTTAAGTCTTGTTTGTTTAGTAGGAACAACAACGGTTGTTCTTCAGTTATAATATCTAAAGCATAGTTTACTTGTTCCTTTACCATTGCGAATTTTTCTGGTTCAGTGTCGGGTTTAATGGTGGCATCGATTACAAAAACAACTGCATCAGACTGTTGTACTGCCAATTCCCAGAAAACTTGTTGATATACTTTCTGACCCCCGGTATCAATAATATTTATCTCCCAAGGACCCATTTTTATGGCTTTTTTTCGGAGATTAATTCCAATAGTAGTATGAATTTCTTCAAGTACTGGTTCTCCAGTCTCGAGAAATCTTAATAGAGTAGTCTTTCCGGCCTCGGAAGGGCCAATAAAACAGATTTTAGCTTTTTTGGAGGATGATTTCTTGAAAAGACGGTCAATTACCCACACAGTTAAAGTTTATAGAGGGGTTTATTAAATCTAATCATTTTTTTAGAATTTTTTATGGAAAATAAAAAAAAACAATGAAGAAATTTTTTAGATTATGCGCGAACTACTCCTTGGGAAAGTAAAAGACTTTCTGCTTCAAAAGAATGCTCACCTAGAACTATTTTCTTGTAAGAGAATGAATAATAAAGTAGATTATTTTTATATATTTTTCTCATCATCGGAGTCGCTAGAAACCGCTCCCGCCGAAATTTTAGGAATCTCTAACAAAACACAACGATATAAAATGTATCTCATCATCGCCCTTTTGGAGGAGAGATCTACTGATAGAACCAAATTTCAACTTGCAAGTTTGTCTTATTCTAAAAGATTAACTTAGTTATTTTAATAGTTAGAAATGAGAAGAATATTAGGTTTTGTTGAGGAAAAATGGTATATTGGAAAGACACGCCTCAACCATGGTTTGTAAAAGCAGATTCTAATGTGTATTTAATCCCAGCTATACATCATTCCTTAGTTAGTACGGAGATAACTTTAGAGACAATTAATAAAATAAATCCACACATCGTAGCCGTAGAATACCCAATTGGTTCTGAGAAAAAACTTGAAGAAGCTATTGATTTGTTTCCATTACCAGTCATAATGTACAATCCAGAATCTATGACTAAAATTCCAGGGTTAGATGAACCTGTTCCTTTAGATTTTTATTTAATACACCCAGGGGATGCCAATAGCATAGCTATCTGGTGGGCTGTAAAAAAAAGAAAATCTATATTAAATGTTGATAGCCTTCCAACTACAAAAGATGGACCCCAAGTCTCAGTTCCAGATCCATTAATAATAACATATACTGGTTTTTTACCTCTTATTCAAACAATTGAAGAAATGGGGATCGAAGACGTGAGGGGAAAAATGATGGGGAAAAAAATTCTAAGTAAAAGTAGAGACAATAAAAACAGTAAAATTGTATGGGTAGGTGGTTTATGGCATGTTCCAGCGATAAAAAAATCATTTGATAAAAATAATAAGACAAAAGAACAGATGTCATTAACAGATAACGAAGAGATAGACTGGAAGTTAGCATTACTACATCCATTCTCTTATCCTCGCCTAATAATTGATCTTCCTTTCTTTGTAGCCCGATTTTGGCTTGATAAGAACAGATTCAGACACGATGATGCTTTAGTTGATTTATTAAAAGAAGCCAAATTGGAATATCAAAAAAAATTTGATGAAGAAATCAGCCTTTCTACTTTTAAAAAAATGATTCAATATATGAGGAATCTTGCAATTATTGATGGAAGGATCTTTCCTTCATTATTTAACATTGTGGAAGGTGCTAAAGGAGGCGTCGATGATGATTATGCTTTAGAAGTATATCGTGCTACAGTAAAATATCCGTTTTATCCAGAGGACTTATCAAAACTCTCAGGTTTGCCAATAGTTGATTTCGGTAATCTCCTAGATCCAAAAAGTCATTTATCTATTACTTTGAAACAGAGACATCCTCGTCCAGTACTTTCATTTAATCCTAAAAATAGACAGATCTGGGACTTAATAAAAGCACCACCCTCAGAAAAATATCCCGGAGAATGGAGAGAAGTTTGGAATAAAGGGAATGGTGCTTTTTCTTATCCTCCAGAGGACTTATTTTTTGAAAAATTCATGCGAAGAGTAAGGAAAAAATTTCAAAACATGATTTTAGAAGAACAAGTAATTGTTGAGCCTTTTACTACTTCAATAATGGATGGCATTGACTGGAGAGAGACTACTAGGCATATCCATGAAGGTAAAATATTTGTCAAAAAAATTCCTAAAAACGCACCAAAGATAAATACTATAGTTTTACAATTTACCAAAGATGATCGACCATATGAACAAGTAATGACATGGTATGCAGAACATGAACAAGAGAGTAATTTGTCGTTAGTATCGAGTAATCCTGCGGACTTGTTAGTAGGACCAGGAATTGGGAGAGCAAAATATGCAGGACTCATCTCTGTGTTTCCTCCCTATTGGTTAGTCGCAGAAATTCCTAGGGACTTTACATATTCGTTTTTAGACCGGCTTATTATCGCAGCTATATGGTCAACACCAAAAAACTCAAAGTATATTGGCGTTATAAGTCTTGAAAGACCTAGCTTATTTGCGCGACAACTAGCTAAAAAATATGGGCATGTTTTACTTTATTTACCAATTTCCGCATTCCCAAGTAATATCATTAAAAAAATAAGAGTTTTTCATGTATTATCCATGATAGAACTTAGAGAAATTGCGAAGGAGTATATTGGATATTAACAGAAAAAATTATCAAGAAAAGAAAATAACAAAAAAAGTTATAGTAAAGAGATTTTAATAAATAAATAGCCAACCTGCCCCTAATTAGTAATTAGTCGTTATCTTCTTCTGTTACAATTTGTTTTATTGTTTCAAATCTTGTTTGCATAATACCAAAGCGTTCTTTAACTCCTTCAGGGACATAGACAATTCCGTGAAGCATCCATACTGTCAATAGAGATAAAAGCGAAAGAATAACAATGGTAAAAACTTCATAAATCAATAATTGTTCTATAAAGATTAATTCTAAGATATCACCAATAATAATTACTCCAAATGTGACTAATTGAACGATAATTACCTGATGCAAAACATAGAATCTAGCTTTTGTTAATTTTGAAGCTGTTTTATTGATTTCAGCTTTAATCATCTCTTTAAAAACAATAAATACTATTAATCCCAACACCCCTTGGGTAATGAAAAGTCCAATTACAATAGGGTTATTTTCACCCATTTTATTTACTAATGTTCTTGTTGTAAATGTGAATACAAGCATCAGTAAAACTAAACCAATCATCACATTCATGAAGATACTGTATCTGCGTTTTCTTTCTTCTGGCAAGCGGAAAGTCTTTTTTAGGAGTAATCGGAGACCTAAGAACCATCCTGCATAGTAAAAGCTTAGAGAGAGCATAAGGTAGAAATTAGATTGATGAGTAATACCTAACCAATATAGTTCTCCTAAGATAATATTTGTGATGCTTAAAACATAACCAAATGAGATAACTATCGCACCATATGTGAGATTTTTAACTAAGGCATTACTAGCTCCTTCAGTCCATAATTGGAATATAATAATAAAGAAACCAATTAGTGCAAGTACCAAAAAAGCAATACTAATAAGAACTATGTTTGTTCCTGCAAATATTTCAAAAACCATTTTTTTAATCACCTTTTTTTAAATCTGTTTAAGAGCATTACTAGTGTCTTTTACGAGATCAGCCAAGTCATAATCAATATTGTAGTAGTCTCCAATTTTATTAGGATCACATTCTTCAGAAACTTTAAGAGACATTTTATATACATCTGTTAAGAAAGCTTTTACTGATTCTGCGTCGAAATTTGTTTTTTCAAGGATTGTTTGTAATGCTTTGACTTCATAATTGGAATATATTTTGTTATGGCGGAGATCTACTATGTCAATTATTTGCTCTTCATTATTAAGCAATAAACTAAAAGATTCAAGATATTTAGGATTTGCCGCAAAAAGAGAAATGTTTTCATTTCCTTCGTATTCAAGATTTATCTTGAAACTTGTTCTTTTTTGGATTTTGTCTGGTAATGCATAGATTATTTTACCTAAAAATTCAATAAGTTTTTCTTCCTCTCCGATTACCATTACCGGGGATCTGGACATAACAGAATAAAAAACAGAATCTAAACCTTCAAGCTTGGGCAGGGTTACCTTGCCTCTTACATCTCTTATTTTAAAGTCAATGTTTATTTGATCAGGATTTTCAGAGTTTATAATCTCAAGAATTTTTTCGGCCTCTTTTTTTAATGATTTAAGAAATAGTAGAGGGTTTACAAAGTCTTTATCAAGAATTGTTTCCATCATTAAGTTAAAAGAGATATTTTTTGCTACGAAAATGGAGACATAGACCTTCTTGTTTTTTATACCCATACCGGCGAAAAATGGGGGTGGATTCCCAAATGGGAAGAAGGAATCATATTCATTAGGAAGGTTAATAATACCTCCTTCTTCGAAATATAACAGTCCCTCAGAAGTATCCCTAAGAACTAAAGAGACCGTTATTTTTTCATACCCTCTCTTTATAAAGGGCTTAATATTTACTTCCAAAGTCTTATTTTTCTCCATTGGATCACCTTTTTTGAGAATCTAACTGAGTAACAATCCAGTTTATAGCTTCCTCCACGCCGGTACCATATTTTGCAGAGCACGGATAGAAAGCCATGGAACGATTTGGTATTGAACCAAAATCAAGGATCTGCAATGCCTCATCAACGTTCATTGGATTCTTCTCTTTCAAGTCTTGTTTATTTATTAATACCAGTAAAGGCACGTCTTCAGGGATTATATCAAGCGCATAACTAAACTGTTCTTTAGTTAATTCATACAACTCAGGATTGGTGTCTGGCTTTATTGTGGCATCAATTAAAAAAATAACAACATCTGCTTGTTGTACCGCTAATTCCCAGAAGGTCTGTTGATATATCTTTTGACCACCCGTGTCAATAGCTCGAAGTCTCCATTGGTCAATTTGAACACCCGTTTTCCGTACTTCAATTCCTAAGGTCGTGCTTAGCTCTTCTTCTACTGGTTTTCCAGTTTCTAAATACCTGACAAGAGTTGTTTTTCCCGCCTTTGGAGGACCAATTATGGTTACGTATGCATCCTTTACTTGTTCCCGTTTTTTTAGTAGTAATTTAGACAAAAACGACATTGTATATCACCTATTAGCACTTAGCAGTAAGTAAAGTGTAGAGTACCTATTAATTGACTTGGATTCTCGAATAAAAGTTTTCTAATAATTCTCGTCCTTTTTTTTTAGAACAACCCATTGTAAGTATTTTGAAAAAGCTATTTCGTGTATTAGTGCTTACTTTTTATGGGAATAAAAACATAATCTTTATGATACCACAAATGTAAGTAACGCTTGAAAATAGTAAAAAACTTTTAAGGTGGAAACATGAGACCAAATAAAAAAGCACTATTTGTGCCTTTGGTTACGGCTTTTCTCTTAGTTCTTATTGTTAACCCTGCACAAGGGTCACTAGTAATGGTAGCAACACCAAAACTAGATTTAGGAGATCCATCGTTACATGAGGTAAAACTGGTAATAGTGACCAGGCATGAAAGAATTATTTATGAAAAATTCATTGATGCTTTTATTCATTCACAGTACGCTCAAACTGTCGGCATAACTTCAGCAGATGAAATCCAGGTATTTAACCCTACGTCATACTCAATTTTTTATTCTACAATGGTTAACCCTAGAGTTGGTGCAGACATTGCCTGGGGTGGCGGCCCAACTTTATTCACTTCATTAGCGATTGATCCTGCAGGGCCTGCTATTGGACCAATAAATGATACCGACTTACTAAACATTCTCAATACAGTAGTAAACGACACTATTTCTGGCGCAAGTATGAAATACTATAATGATCAAGGCCAGTTATTATGGGTTGCTAATGCAATTTCTTCATTTGGTTTTACAATTAATAAAAAAGTAATAGACACATTAGGATTACCAACACCAGAAACATGGGAAGACTTAGCTTCATTGGACTTTTTCAGAAGCGAACAACCAACAGTTGCTATGGGTGATGCACCACAAACTACTAGTAATACAAGGATATACCAAATCATACTACAAAAGTATGGATGGGAAAAAGGTTGGGAAATCCTTTATAGAATGGCTGGAAATGGTGCAATTTTTGATGGATCTGTCTCAACAAGACAACAAGTCATTGACGGAACAGTTGCAGCCGCAATGACTATCGATTTCTATGGGTTCAAAGCTCAAATGGAAAACCCTGATTGTGAATATGTTATTCCTAAGAATGCAAGTATTGTAAATGGAGATCCTGTTGCATTAGCATTAAATCCAGCACATCCAGACGCAGCTAATGCGTTCTTAAAATTCATTTTTAGCCAAGAAGGACAAGCACTATGGCTTGATCCTGAGATCAATCGTCTCCCCATAAGAGCAGATGCCTTTAATACCACTATCGGACAACAAAGAGAAGACCTCCAAGAGGTGTATATTAAGGCATTACACACTGAAAGTATTACTTTCAACGAGGACCGTGCTTTGAGCTTGGAAGAAGCAATGAGATACCACTTCCAGGCAACAATTACTCGTGTGCACCAACAATTAAGAACGGTATGGAAAAACATGGTATCAGGGTACCAGAATAAACAATTAAATGACGAGCAATTTAATAATTTACTAAAGATATATGCAACACCAGCAATAACAGAAGATGAAGCAAAACAAATAAACACGAAAATCATTGAAGACTTGAACTACCGAAACGAAAAACAGTCAGAATGGGAAGATTTCAAACTTAATTTATTGCAAAATATAACATCCCAATTAGAAGAATTAGGAGTAATTAATCCCACTGTTAAAGAAGTGCCTGGATTTACCATTACACAAGCATTCTATTTCTTAGCAATAATTGCTATCCCCGTAATGATGAGAAGAAAAATCAAAAATTAGGAGAAAATAACAATTTAAATTAATCATTTTTTCCCTCCTTTTTTTCTTTCAACTCCTTGTTTTTCCGGATTTTAAAAGATAGAAACGGTAAAAACATGAAACATATAAATAGATAAAATATTTTTACAGTGATAGCCTTAATAAAGAACCACCAAAGTAATACTTATCAAGGCAATATTTGATTTACCCTAAGAAGGGTGTATTTAATGGCGGCTGTTCCAATACTTAACACCACTAAATCTTCGATTTCAGATTTCTTCAATAAAATATTTAGAGAACTCAAAAAAGACCCATTAAGCTGGTTTTTCATTTTATCAATAACTGCGTTTTTTGTGTACTTCTTAGTAGTACCATTAATAATTATCATTATTACTGCGTTTACTACAGAGAACTTTGCAGTCCATGTCCGTTGGATATACATATTCCCAACATTCGATATTAATGGTAGTTTTACTCTCGAGACTATGAAAAACGTGCTAAGTAGTCGTCGTTTCATCCAACCAGGTGGAGCGCCGTTAGATTATATGATTCGTATAGAAAGCCAACAAAAATATCCATTGACCGGACAAACAGTTACTTATGTATATATCAAATTCAAGGACTATGGAATTATCTTAAACACAATCATTGTAGGAATACTGACAACATTATTTTCACTAATAATAGGAACAAGTATTGCGTTTATAATGGCTAGGTATAAATTTCCCGGAAAAGTGATTTTTCAAGGATTAATGTTGCTTCCATTAATAGTGCCTCCCTTTGTAGGAGGTATCGGTTTTTCTGTCATGATTGGACCACAAGGACTTCTTAATCAATATGTTTTTTCCAAATATCTTGGTCTTGTTATCATTTTTCAAGGAATAGCTGGAATCGTTTTTGTGCAGACTCTTCACTTTTTCACCTTAATTTATTTGAATGTTTATTCCTCTTTGCTTAACATTGATCCTTCGTTAGAAGAACAAGCCGAGAACTTAGGTGCAAGTGGTTTCCGGCTTTTCAGAACAGTTACTTTTCCTTTAGCAATGCCAGGTATAGCTTCTGGTAGTATATTAGTCTTGATCCTGGCAATGGAAGACTTAGGCACACCAATTGTGCTTTATGGAGCAACAGGAGACAACGCTGCAACAAAAGTAATAACTTACGAAATTTATAACACAATCATAGCTGGTGAAGCCGATGCAAGGATAAATCCACAAGCAACATTTTTAGGAGCTGTACTGCTATTATTCGCGATTGTAGGGTTCTTTTTCATAAGGAAATATGTCGCATTACGTCAATATTCAATGATTAGTAAAGGCCGAGCTGGAAACACTAGAGAAAGAAAAGTAGGAGTGCTTGCAAGTATCGGAATAATTGCTTTCCTGATGGCAGTATTCTTGATAGCAACATTAATTCAATTTGGTATTATTTACCGATCTTTAGTTCCAAATGCCCAAAATCCACAATTAACATTTGACAACTATAAGAATTTCTTTAATACTGGGGCAGAAGGACTTTGGATACCACTAAAAAATACTTTAATGTATAGTTTTGGGGCTACATTCATCACAATCATTTTAGCAACTATAGCAGGATATGTTGCAAATAGAAAGAAATTCCCAGGGCAGTCATGGTTTGATGCTTTATTAACAATTCCTATAGCAATCCCAGGGATTGTTTTAGGGATGGGCTACTGGAAAATGTTTAGTAATTCAGGAAGCCTATTTGGGATAGACTGGCTTACTTTAAACCCATTAAACCCTGTTCTCATCTTGATGATAAGTTATACCGTTAGAAGATTTCCATTCACGGTAAGAGCAGTATATGCAGGTCTCCAGCAAACAGATGAAGTATTGGAAGAAGCTGCCATGAACCTCGGAGCAAGTAGGTACCGTTCATTACTTGAGATTGTCACTCCACTGATCTCGTTTAACATAATTGGTGGTGCATTAATCTCATTAGTATATTCAATGGGAGAAGTCAGTACTACTTTGATCCTTGTTCTTGACAGAAACAAGGGAACTCTTACTTGGGACATGGCGCATAACACTGGAGAGATCGGTCGTCTCTGTGCTATCGGTGTTTTCTTAATGATAATCCAGGCAATAAGCTTGTTTGCTACGAACTTCTTGCTAAAGAACCGTGCTGAGGCGATTACCGGAATCTAAAAAACACTAATGTATAAGGAATGGAGTAGAGAAGAATGGAAGGCGTACGTATTGAAAACATTACTATAAAGTATGATGACTTTACCGCAGTAGAAGGTGTTTCTTTGCATGTGAAGCCTGGAGAATTGGTAACAATACTAGGACCCTCCGGCTGCGGTAAAACAACGTTACTACGTTCCATCGCAGGATTTGTTACACCTGTTTCAGGACACATCTTTTTAGAAGGAAAAGAAATTACTCATTTACCCCCACAACACCGCGGGACAGCCATGATCTTCCAGAACTATGCCTTATGGCCACATATGACCATAGAACAAAATGTAGAGTATGGCCTAAAGCTCAAGGGAGTCCCAAAAGAAGTTCGTCGGAAAAAAGCAGTTGAAATGCTAAAACTAGTTAAAATGGAGTCCCAAATCGGTAAAATGCCCACACAAATAAGTGGTGGACAACAACAAAGAATTGCTCTTGCCCGAGCATTAGCTGTAGATCCTGACGTATTATTATGTGACGAACCTTTAAGCAATTTGGATGCAAAACTAAGAGTAGAATTAAGGACAGAGATCCGTGAAATCTCAAAAAGACTAGGGATTACTGTAATCTATGTTACTCATGACCAGTCAGAAGCACTTGCAATTTCCGATCGCATTGCAATATTGAGAGATGGAGAACTGCAACAAGTTGGTCCACCTCTTGAAGTATTTCACGATCCAGATAACTTATTTGTTGGGGAATTTATTGGAGAATCCTCAACATTGAAAGGAGTGTTAGAAGAACAGGAAGGAAATAAAGCAAAAATAAGAATTGGTGATGCGGGATTAATAACCGCATATTTTGAGGAACAGCTAGAACCAGGGGCTGAATTGAAAATACTTATACGCCCACAAGATGTTAATGTAATACCAAACAAAAAACGCGCAGACAACGAAGAAAACATCCTAAAAGGAATAATACGTACAAATAGTTTTATGGGAGATCATGTAAGAGTTAATTTAGAACTTCCAACTGAAGAAAGACTGATCATAGCAGAAAGAAAACATATCGAAGAGACTTCTCGCATGGGTGTAGACGTAGAAGCATTTGTTCAAGTTAATCCTGAAAAGGTTCTTTGCTTTTTAGAAGAAAGAAGAATAAGATAAAAACGCCCCTTGTTCATGCTCTTGCGAAAAAGAAAAGTAATTCATAGGGAGATTTAGGAAGGAGACAAAATTTCTTTCAATAATTGTTTGCCTGCGATAGATAATAAAGACAATCTTTGTGTCCTACTTAGTTTGTTTTTTGGCACTACACTTTTTATTCCAGTGTTTTCTAAGATAATAATATATGAGAGGCCTTTAGAATCAATTCTTACGCCAATATTACCATTCATAATTTCTCTTGGTTCTTCCAAATCGCGACCAATTCTTTCTAAAGATTGTTCCAATGAATGAATAAGACGAACAATTTCAGAGTTAGAATCTAAATGTGTTTCCATCATGTAACTTTTGTTTTTTATTGCTTAATAACCGAAACAGACTCTTCATTATAACTGAAATCTTTATGTTAAAACAAAGAGGAATTCGTTCTGTATAAAATGATTATTAATTAATGAAAACATGAATATTTGATGATTACAAACTAAGGTAAACCATTTGGCCGGTCAAAAATAGTAACATATTTGGAATAATCTTCAGATAAATAAACTATTTTTCCGTTAACAATCGTAGCAACAACTTCCAAGTCCTTTATTTTTTCCGGCTCGATTTCAAAAATATCACGATTAAGAATTATAAAGTCTGCAAAACCACCTTCTTTTAAAACACCGATTTTATTCTTTAGATGAGCTATATTGGCCCCACCTAAAGTAAATAAGGAGATTGCTTCTTCAATACTTAGTTTTTGTTCGGGGTGCCATCCTCTTTCTGGAAACCCGTTTAGGTCTTTTCTTGTTACGGCGGAGTATATTCCAAATAACGGATCAATAGGTTCAATCGGTGAATCCGAACCACCAGCACATGGTATTCCAGCATCTAAAAGGTTCTTCCATGCATACGAGTATTTTATTCTTTTTTCACCGAGCCTTTTTTCAGCCCAATGCATGTCAGTATTAATAAATATGGGTTGTATATTCGCAATAATACCAGAGTTTTTCATTTTTGTTACTGTTTCAGGAGGGGTTACTTGGCAATGAGTTATTACGTGACTATATTTTTTAGTTTGATAATCAGATTCTAATTCTTTTTTTGCTTTTTCAATAGCAGAGATAGCCACTTCTATTGCACGATCTCCTATCGCGTGTATTTCTGCTTCCCAACCATTTTTGATTATGTTAGTTATATGCTGCTTTAATTCTGCCGGCGTTTCTGTTAGTATACCTTTATTTCTTGTTCCAACGTAGGGTTCTTTTAATGCAGCAGTTTCCCCCCCTAAAGATCCATCTGCAAAAAGCTTAACCCTGCCAAGCCAAAAGATAGTACTACCATCTCCAGTTTTCATGCTTTTTTGTGAAAAATAATCTAATTCTTCATAATGAATGGTTAACATCACTCTAATTGGCAAATTATTTTCATTTTCTAATTCTTTATATGCACTAAACGCATCCTTATCATTTGTCTGTACAAGAGTTAGTCCTTTACTAGCGGCATATTTAAGAGCTGACAATAACCATTTTTTCTTTTTAGCTAAACTACTTTTCGGAAGTTTGGGTCGGACAAGGACGTCATATGCTTTTTCTCTTAGTATCCCTGTGATCTCTCCGTTTTTATCTCGGTCTATGACTCCCCCCTCAGGATTTGATGTTTCGCGATTAATCCCCAATAATTTGAGAGCATAAGTATTTAAGAGGTATATATGTCTACAAGCGCGATATAGAAGGACAGGATTATTAGGAGCAATCTCATCTATATCAAAACGCGTGGGATATCTTTTTTCTTCAAATTTTTCATGATCCCATCCCTCACCAAAAATCCATTCCCCAGGTGGAGTAATTGATACTTTGTCTTTTAGCCTTTTTTTTAGCTCGTTTATAGATGAAACACCTTTAAGGTCAATTGACTCTAAGTATTTCCCAAGCGATAGGATATGAACATGGCTATCAATAAACCCTGGTAAAACAATACCATCTCTTACAATTAGCTCTTTTCCTTTGAAATCTGATCTCTCACTCTTATTAGATGGTGGTTTCGTAATATGACCGTCTTTAAAATAAAGTTCATGTGTCCGAGGGTTTTCTTTATCTAAAGTATAGATTACCCCTGTAACTCTGACAACTTCATCTTGAACATCCAGCGAACAACCCCTCCTTCGCTTTTACAAGGAGTTTCCTGCTTCATCAAGAATGCATTATCCAGAATCACTTCATTTCTTGTAAGGTGATCTGAAGTAGTTTTTTAGTTATTTATGGTTTTTCTCTCCACAGGTGCTACGGGGTGCCAGCCCCGCTTTCAATATGTTCTGATGCAACGCGGTAATATAAAATATATGGTTGTTGGCTTACTTCACCTTTCTCTTTCAGAAGGGAAATTTTATTGTAGAGATTCGTGAACCACCCCTTTCTTTGGCAAGGGGCTTCCTTCTTCATCAAGAAGACTTGCCCCAAAACCACTTCCCTGTAAGAAATGGTCTGGGTGAGGTAATGACCTTCCTTTTTTCTGTATTTTACAACAAATATTAGGTGGTAATATAGTGAATGTGAACCCCTGTTTAAGTCATATTTCAAAGTTATCAATAGTAAGGAACAACTATAAAAGAGCGTTCGTATCGGCTCTCATCCCCCACCTTGCGGAAGGGGACTTCATGCCGATAAAGTTAAACCAGTTTTTTACAAAAAACTTTATTCTCCAATTACGGCCCAACTAAGTAAAGTACCTAATGTAGCTTTAGGCGGCCATTTTATACAGATCTTTTTTGCTTCTTTTTCTGAAGGAACATGATCTAAATTATAAAGAATTTTTATTCCTTTACGTACACCTAAATCTTTTACTGCTAAAACATTTTTTCTTCCTTCTGAAAAGATCATATGCATCTGAACGGTCCATTCACCTATCCCTTTTATTTTGGTTAGTTCTTGTACTAATTCTTTATCGCTTAATTTTTTCAAGTTAAGATCTTTATTTTTAAGAAAATATGTTGCAACGTTTTTCACATAATTAATTTTCTGTTTGGAAAGACCTATTTCGGAAAAAACTTCGTTAGAAGTTTCAAGTATTTTTCTAGGAGTAAAATCCGGGAATCTTGTTTTTAATCTACGTATAATGATGTTTGCGACTCTACCACTAATTTGTTGAGATACTATCCAGAAAACAAGACTTTCAAATTCGGAAATATCCAGTAGTTTTAATTCTATTCTGTATCTTTTAAGATAAGGTATTAACTCAGGGTTATGACTAACAAATATTTCAATATCATTACTTGTTATTACGTTTGGGCCTTTGCCTTTCAAGTAAAAAGGGAGATCCATCAAAAACTTGTTATTTACTTGTTTTTTCAAGATTTCTGTGAATTACTTTTCTTTTTCGCAAGGGTATGAACAAGGGGCGTTTTTTGTTTTTTCTCCACAAATACTGCGGAATTTACGGTCCCAGCTCTGCCCTCAACATGTTATAATGCAACGCAACAATATAAAAAATAAAATTACTAGCTTTCATCACCCACATATAGAAAGAGAAGCGTTATGCAAGCATAGTTAAAGTATAAATGTATATTTAATTATTATATTAAATATTATTTCTTTTTATTACTTTTAACCAAATCACATATTACCGTGTTATGAATTAAATGATTTTGAGGTTAATGAAAGGTACTAAGGTACGGAAGCAATTATTCGGTTCTCTTCATTCCGTGGAGATAGAATTTGACAGCGAAGAACTATCTCCGGATATAAAGGGCGTTATTAGGGTTTTTGAAAGGAGACATCAAGTATCAGAGTCAAAGTTTAAAAACTCAAAAGAATTTGTAATGCTTTTAAAAGAGATATGGGCAAACTTTACTCGTGGTGGAGGTGCTGCTTGGAATGTTGAACAACGTATTGCTAGATGGTTAGAAGAATATTTTCAAGAAATAGGACATCCCGTAACTTATGACGAACTCTTAGAGTTGGTAAGAAGTGGAGAAGTTTCTGTTGGTAAAGTTTTAGATGAAGAAAAAGCCGAAGAAATAGAAGATGACCTTATAAAACAAATTACTGAAACTCCCGATGAGATAGTTCCTGTTGGAGAAAAAATTCCTGTAGATGAAATGATTGATGAAGAAAAGCTAAGAAAAGCCTTTAAGTCATTGCTTAAAAAACATGTACCTACACCAATAGAAAAAATCGAGTCTAAAGTAAAGGCCCAAACAGCATCTGGAAAAGACGTAGAATTTACTGTTGAATCACCATATAATAATATGTTAGGAAAAGAAGGAGGAATAATAACTACAAAATTAGTTAATTCTTTTAATGAGGAATTGAGAAATATAGAAATTGAAAGCGTTATCCCTTATGATTTACAAGTTAAAGAAATAAAGTCTAATAAAGAAGTGGAGAAAAAGCTTATCCCTGAAAAAGAAGGTCTTAAAGCAATTATTTCTTTAAGCAGTCTTGCGCCTAAAGAGCTATTAGACATTGAATATGAAGTGTCCTCCAGAATTCGCAGGGTAGTACAGATCCAGAAGGAAAATGAGATTTTAGTATTAAGGACTTATTTAGATATCCAAGAAGTTGGCGAACGATATATTTCTCGAACATTATTTGTCAATAACTTTGATTCAACCTTGAATTATATAGAACTCGTTGATTTCATTCCTCGTTCGTTTAAAATTGTGGACACTAATCCCGACTTGACAGAACCGTTAGGTGAACTAAAATACCAAGCTAATTTTAATGAGGTCCACTGGTATCATAAAGAGATTCCTACTGGTGCAACACTTGAAAAAGATTACGAACTAATCTTAGTACCTATAATTTATAGAGATAAATATGAAATAAGAACTGGGCAGGATAACAAAAATGTATTACTTATTTATCGTTCTATAATTTCAGATAAGACTGATCAAGTAAAGTCATATTATTACGTGGCTTCAAACGCTAAAGAGCCCCATAAAATTTTAATAAAAGACCATTTAGAGGATATTGAGAACATAGAGGTTTTAACACCAGATGTCTCAGAACTTGCGATTGCCGAAGAAACTAGTAAGTTTACATTAGTTTATGGCCCTGCAGAAATCTCCCCCGGAAAAGAAGTAGTATTTGCAGTTGCATTCTTTATAAAAGAAGCATATATGCCTGAAAAACTAGAGATTTTTATAGACGATAAGAATATAATAGTAGATAGCACAAGCAAATCTAAAGAAGAAGAGGAATTACCGGAAGAAATACTACCGGAAGAAAAAATCTTGATGTTCAATTTTTAGGGCATAGATCACTATATAGAACCATATTTTTTCTTTTTATTCAAAAATCGTTCTGTTTTTTTTGAAAAAGAATATTTGAGACTCTTTTTTAGAAATCAAAAACAATCTAATCTAATCCTTTATTACATTTCTAAAAATAAAAAAAGCTATTGTACAATTGTATCTGGAACACCATTAGCAAAATTTTCGTAACGTGCTAACACAAATAGTAGATCAGACATTCTATTGAGTAATCTAATTGGTTCTAAAAGGGATTGATCTTTTTCTTCTTTATATAGGAGGACCATTGTTCTCTCTGCTCTTCTACATATTGTTCTAGTCAAATGCAACCAAGCTGCACCTTCACTTCCCCCAGGAAGTATGAAATTCTTCAAAGGGCTTAAATTTGTTTCATATTCATCGATTATTTTTTCTATTTTTGAGAGAACAGAATTAAAGTCCAAGTTTGAATATTTATTTCTTTGAGTGTCCTGGGTAATAATATAAGTACCTATTTTGAAAACCCATTTTTGTAGCTCAATAAGTATCTCTTTTATTTTTGAATTGTTTACATAAAAGCGTGATAACCCAAGATTAGAGTTAAGTTCATCTAAGTCTCCAACGGTCTCGATTAATGTTGAAGATTTTAAAACTCTCTTGTTCCCCAAAGTCCCTGTTTCACCTTTGTCTCCAGTTTTAGTATATATTTTCATATGTAGGTGTATCTACTTGTATTCTTAAATAAATATTTGGGCATAACTCATTCTAAGACATAATTATACCATTTTTATTAAGTAAAACCTTAAAAGTAATTAAAGAAAAAACACCTATTTTTTCTTAGAATGGATTTTATGGATTTTAACTCGTTTAAGGAATTACTCCTTTTTTCAAAATCAAAAAAAGAGGACAACGAAAAAATAGGATACTCGGAATTTAATTTCAAAGTATTATGGGGGGAGGTAAACTCAAGAGGGGCAGAAATAATTTATAATAAAGTTGTTGGGTTAAAGAATATTTTTTCTTCAACAACAAAACACGTAATGTTTTCTTATGATGGGAAACATGCAATCTGTTTTTTTGAGAGGGAAGATGAAAATGAATATTTTAGAGTGATTATTTTACCCAAAGAAAGAATCCGTGCAGTATTAATTGATTTTAAAAAAATCATTGGTGTTAATAAAGAAGAATCTCTAGTTGAGAAGTTCTTGAAAAACAGAGTCTTATTTTCTTTTAAGAAATACTCCGTTCTTAGTATCCCGCCTACAATTTTAAGTGATGAGGAGATCTTAGAAGAAAAAGAGATTATTTTACATCCACATGAAACTCTTAATCGGATAATTTCTAGAAATTGGGAAATCCCTAATGAATTATTTACGCGTGTTTATGAGGTAATAAGAACGCTTTCAATAGAAAAAAGACTAGATTTAGCCCACGAATTTATTGATTTATTGATTAACTCTACTGTTGACCAAGAG
Organism: Candidatus Heimdallarchaeota archaeon; assembly: GCA_027061945.1. GTDB lineage: Archaea > Asgardarchaeota > Heimdallarchaeia > Heimdallarchaeales > JAJRWK01 > JAJRWK01. Next base: position 8,534 of record JAMOVR010000065.1, on the reverse strand, counting down.
CTAAAAGACTATTTATTAGTGCTAAAAATTTTTATAGAATACTTATACGGGATGAAAAATAAGTTCGAAGAAAACATAGAAACATTAAAAATAATCAAAGAAGTGCCCGATTCAAGAGTATTACTCGGGCTTTATTATGAAGAATTAGTCGAACCAGTTAAAGCAATTAATGAATTTAATCATTTTTTGTCATTACAAGAAAAACACAGAGTCCCTTTTTTGAATTTTGTTTCAATGTTTGGTTTAGCTAAAACATATTATAGAATGAAAAAAATAGACTTGACAATAAGATATATTGTTTTAGCAGAAAACTTTAGACCTCCAAAAATGAAAGTGTTTTCTTCAATTGTTTCTACGCTATTAGAGAAGTTACTTCTCGGTTATATTGATGCAACAGAATTCATGGTAAGCAATAATGTTTTTGACCCCGAAGAAAACAAAAATACAGTATTTAACGTTTATAATTTAGTACTGACTGTTTTACAATACGTAGGTAAACTGGAAACTGAGAAACAAAAAAGAATCATTTCAAGATTAAAAACCAGTTTAAAGGTAATTAAATCTATGTTTCAACTAGCTGGAAAATCCACGAGCTTTCTTACACAAATAAATGAATGTTTGAGACCGTATAATAACTTGTTAAAAATAAATTGCATTAGTTCGCAATTTATGCTTATTAAAAGAAAGAAAATAAACTCGATAACTATAGTACTAAACGATGGGAGAATAATCTGGGATAAAAAATTAGACAAAAGAACATATAGCGGCTATGAAGAGTTGCTTTCTGGTGCATTAAGCGCTATTGCGGGAATTATTGAAGAAGCTAGTGGGGAAGGACCAAAAGAAATTGTGATTCCAACCGGTGGAAAAATGTTTGTTTTGGCAGTTTCAGATCCATTTATCTTAATAGTAGAAGGGCATGCTTTTGAAAAAGATATAAGAGAATTTGCTAGAAACCTTTTATCAATTATTCAGTATTATATACCAGCAGAGATAACCACACAATGGACTGGAAATAGTGAAGAACTTGTTTTACCGGAAAATACAATAATAACGATGATTCGTGATTTTGAAGAAGAAAAATAGAACTAGACTGCTTAATTTAACTTTATTGGTTTTCATCTCCCACATCACCTTTCTAAAAAGAAGAGGAATTATCCCCTATAATGTTAAAATATTTATGGAGCGACTCTGGAATGAGTGATTGAGAGGGGCAAGATAATATTTAATTTATAAATTCCAGGTCGCTCCATTGTTCATATGGATATAAGCAGTAAGCCTCATCAATCACATCGCAGGTAAGTAATTTTCCTTTATAGAAGATATGGGTAGTTTTTATCGGTTCAAACTCAAGATCTTCGTCAAAAAGAGGGTCAAGAAACATATCGTCATTATTTAGGGCATCTTCTAACATATCCAGTATATGATCAATAATGTTAGGGTCCGGATCTATCTCGTTTTTTGGTATGAATACACTGTTTGAGGAGAAGACGATATTGTCTTTTTCTCCCTCCGCTCTGTAGGTGTCATCATATATATTTTGATGATGCTTTTCGTCATCAATCTTCTTTTTGAGGGCGTGCTGGACAGTCCTCATCAATTCTTCTAGATCAATTGGATCCCAGTAAGCATCGAAATTAAACATCCTATATTATTTTCGGAACTATTCGGTATTTAACGTTTTTATCATGTTAGTCCTAAAAGTATATCCCGATTTTCAAAAAGATTTAAGGCGTGAAAAAAGGGATGTCTAAAACAATACTTTCACTTTACTCACTCTCCCTCTCTCCCCCCAAAAAGGGTTTAAATTCATGGCGAAGAACCTCTTGAGGAAACATAAGCACTAAAATCACTGATCTTAAGTACGTGTTTTTTATGTGAAGGGTTCTCTTTGGTGTCATCAAAGTATACGAGTATCGCATTTTCACCTTTCCATGTGGTGGGGATACCACCAACCAGTAAAGAAGTAATTGGGAAATCGTCTTCATATATTAATACGTCTTTTGGGGTTGATAATTTAAGATATCCTCCAGATCGCTCTGGTTCATGACTAATGGGTTTGACAAAGCTTGCTAATACTTCTTTCCTAATCGCTGTTCCTTGTTCATTGTCAGCACCTAATCCTGCCTCAAGGATTAACGCTATTAAAGGATTGATTCCTTCTACCTCCTCATCAGTAAATGGATACCTAAGTCCAAGCCAAGTAGTATGCTTGTAATAATCTTTGAAAGCTTTAACTTTCTCGTCCCAGTATTTTAATAGTTCTTTAAAGAATTCTGTGGGATATTCTTTTTCTTTTTTGAGGAACCAGAAGATTAGATGTAATAACGAGTAATATGCTTGATCTTCGGGATAACCTTTTAAGGGGATCCCATTTTCAGTATAGGTCCTTATTACTTCACTGCCATCAGTCATATGACCTTTTAGTTGTTGGAATATCTTATTGGCTAATTCCATATATACCCTGTTTTTGGTTGTAGCATAAGCCGCAAGAAAAGCAATTGCTGTTAATGACTGTTCACTAGTTATCGGTTGATGTTCTTCGAGTGGCTCAGGCTTATTTTCTTTAGCATATTCCTTTAAAGGAGTAATGATTTTCTCTATCGCTTCTTCTTTAGTCATAAATAAAGCATCATGAAGCATAAGAGGATCAAATCTTAGGATATTCTTTTCTTTAAAGCGACAATTACCTTTCGAAGAAATACGTGAATAAGCACTAAATTCTTCTCCTAATTGATTGCCTAATAGGTCAATGATTTCTTTTTTACTCCACAAATAAGAATCTCCTTCAACAGCCTGACCATGAGGGAGTAATGCATGTTTGAAAAGCCCAGTATAACTTGTCATATGATTAATAATGAATTGTGCTTGTCTATTAAGCTCTTGTATAAAGATTTTTTTGTCTTCAGAGTAAAACGAAGCTTGTGATAATAATAATAAGTACCAAGCATTATCCACAAGTAATTTCTCGAAAACAGGTTCAGACCAGTCTTCCTTATATGATACTCTAAAAACACCACCATTTAGAGAGTCAACAAATCCTTGTCTTCTCATCTGGTGAAGCATTCTACTTATTTTTAGTCCTAATATCCTTTGTTTAGTTAAAATGTAAATACTCCACAAATATGAGTGTAAGGGATAAAAAGGAAATTTTGGTTTTTGAGATATCGAACCATTAGTATCGTCATAATTACTGTTTATTTCTGTTAACAAATACTGAGTAGTTTCTAAGTCATCGGTGTAAGCTCTTTCAAAAATCAAAGGCTCAAAATTTAAAGTGTCTAATTCTGTTCTTAATTCTTCCTTTGTTTTTTCAAAGTTTTCCCCTATTCTCAAAGCATAATCCATGAAACCAGGATTTTTCTCATCACCATACGGTGGTAGATAACCATGAGCAAAGAAGGGAATCCCATTTTCAGGAAACAGATAAACAATTATTGGATAAGCAGGAGACCCACCAAATTCTAGAAGTACTTCTAAGGCCCTTCTTGAGATGTGTGGATATTCCTCAGGTTTTGCTTGGATGGGATAAAAAAAGTGATTAATTTTTTGTGCGACTTCAGGATTATTGAAACTTTCTCGCATGATCAGATGAGTAGAAAAACTCCATGGAGGCAATACTGCTAGTAACCCAGGTTTTGTTGTTTTGAGGGGGAGTTCATCTAAGACTTTTCCGATTCTAAAATGAGTAAGACTGAATTCCTTTGCGTTACTCCAACGCCATATTTTCTGTGACATGACTATTGAAAAATACAGTATTGCTATTAAGAAAGTAAGGATTAACGCGTAAAAAATAGTGTAGTAAAAAATATTTTAATTACACTTTGTTTCTTATATGCCAATATCTTTATTGAGTTATTATTTTTAATGGAATCGTGGATAGTTCTGACCATAGGGAATTTAGTGCTAAGAAATTCAATTATGTCAGGAAAAATCCGTACCTATGGATTTTAAGTCATATTATTAAATATCCATGGTTGCCAGCATGGGTAATCGTAGGAGTCATTCTTAGCATGGGCTTGCAGGGAATGATCCCAATGGTTATTGGGAATGCTTTTCAAAAGGTATATGCGGGTACTGCTACTGTTAGGGATATTGGGAATTTTGGCTTACAAATATTATTCTTAGGTTTAGGAGCGGGGATAATACAGTTATCTACTAACGTTGCAATTGAGTTTTTGGCCCAGAGAATGGAAAGAGATGCCAGGGAAGAGCTTTATGCGGAGTTACTAGCTAAGAGCATGACTTTTCATGATAGGCAAAAAGTAGGGGATATAATGGCCAGAGTAACCAACGATGTCCGACAATTAAATCTGATGATAAATCCTGGGCTTGCACTGGTTTATAGGGCATTAATAGGTTTAATAGTCCCCTTATTACTGATTTATACTATTAACCCAGAACTGTTACTGATCCCAGTTGTGTATGTCTTTATTTTTTTATTTTTGTTAAAACAATATAATGATAAACTATCAGTAGTGGCAATGGAACTTAGAAAACAAGTGGGAGTCATCAATTCACGATTAAATGAGACATTAACAGGAATACATGTTGTAAGAGCATTTACTCAAGAAAAACGTGAAAAAGAGATTTTTCACAAAAACGTGAAAAAATACCGGGATTTATTCGTAAAACAAGCGGATATTGTTGCTAAGTATTTCCCATTACTTGTTTTAGGAATCGCAATAGCTCTTGGTTTTCTACATGCATTGTTCTTGTTCCAGAGAGGAAGAATAAATTTTGGGCAGCTCGTATCATATTTAGGATTGCTTGGCATGCTTCGTTTCCCGACTTTTATCAACGTGTTTGCGTTATCAGTAATAACTATTGGAATTGCTAGTGCAAAAAGAATACTTAACATTATTAACGCCCAAGTGGACATTGACCAGAATGTTTCCGGCATTAAAAAGAAGATTAAGGGAGATGTAGAGTTCCGGAACGTGGTTTTTGGTTATGACCCAGAAAAGCCAGTATTGCATAACATTAACTTTAAAGTTAGAGCTGGCCAGTCAGTAGCACTTGTTGGAATGACAGGTAGTGGGAAGACTACTCTCACCAAGCTAATTAGTAGATTATATGATGTCCAAGAAGGAAAAGTCCTTGTTGATGGGATAGATGTTAGAGAATGGGATCTTGAGTCTTTAAGATCGCAAGTAGGACTAGTAGAACAAGATGTATTCTTATTTTCGAAAACAATCCGGGATAATATTTTGTTTGGAAACGAAAATGCTACTGAAGAAGAGATGATTAATGCTGCAAAAATGGCTCAAGCACATGACTTTATAATGGCAATGCCAAAAGGCTATGACACAGTTATTGGTGAACGAGGAATAACGCTTAGTGGCGGTCAAAGGCAAAGAATAGCTATTGCAAGAGCGATACTTTCTAATCCGAAAATACTAATTTTAGACGATGCCAGTTCTGCTATAGACAGTAAGACCGAAGACGAGATCCAGATTGCAATTCGTAGAGTAATGAAAGGGCGAACAACATTTTTAATAACACATCGTATAGCTCAAATAAGACATGCAGATTTAATTGTACTTTTGAAAAGAGGGAGCGTAGTAGCTTTGGGAACTCATGAAGAGTTATTAAAAACCGAGCCTTTATATCGCTTAATCTTTTCTAGATTTGACGAATTAGAGCTAAAAGAATTGACGGCGAAGAAAAAAGATAAGGAAAGGTGATAAACAGTGGCATTAGCTTTTCGGGGATTAGACAAGGAACATTATGACCGAAATTATTCTGATTGGGAACTACTAAAAAGAATTGCCGGTTATTTCTGGACTAAAAAATTTCACATGCTTGTAATTTCAGTAAGCTTGTTTTTAGGAAGCCTCGCAAACACCTTTATTCCAGTATATATCAGTAAAACTCTTGATAGCTTAAAAGATGGAATTACTACCCAAGAGATCATTACTGTAATTAGTTTGTTAGTAGGACTAAACGTGTTAGCGTTTTTGTTTAATTTTCTAACTCAAGCTTCTTCTGGCAGGGCAATTGGGGACGTTGTTCTAAAAATTAGAGAAGATATGTTTGATGCTTTAATGAAAAGAGACATGGCTTTTTATGATAAAACCCCAACTGGAAAAATAGTATCTCGAGTAACTAATGACACAAATGATTTTGGAAATGTTGTGTCTCTTACTGCTAATGTACTATCACAGCTCCTTATTGTTGTCCTTATAACGTATTTTATTGCCAAAATAAGCTTATTCCTAACATTTTACACTCTTTTAATTGCTCCAATCGTAGTACTAGTCGCATTAGCATTTCGTAAAGTTGCTAGACAAATAACTTTGCAGTCTAATAGAGTAATTGCCCAGATAAACAAACTAATTCAAGAGACAGTCACAGGAATCTTTATTGCTAAAATGTTTAGAGCTGAAAAAAAGATCTACGAGGAATTCTTGGATGTTAATGAAAACTCGTATAAAATAAATCTGCGCAGAGGACTAATTCTAAACTTATTATTCCCCATTTTAAGTATGATTACAGGGATAGGAATGGCATTCATTATTTATGCTGGAGGGTTACAAGCAATTAATAGTGTCCCTAGGTTTTTAGCTGCCCCTGCAGAATTATTAGGAATTACAGTCACGCCCATTACACCCGGGGAATGGTACTTGTTCGTGCAAGCGATCAACTACATGGTAGTACCTCTCGTTTCTGTTGCATCATTCTGGTCGCAATTTCAAGCAGGCCTTAGTGCGAGTGAAAGGGTGTTTGCTCTGATAGATGCTGAAAATACTGTTGTTCAGAAAGATAATATAGATCCAGGAAGATTAAAAGGTCGTATTGAATTTAAGAATGTAACTTTTCATTATGAGGATGGAACAAAAGTTTTCGAAAAGTTAAATGTGACTATTAATCCAGGAGAAACAGTAGCAATAGTGGGTCATACTGGAGCTGGAAAATCTAGCTTCGCTAAACTAATAGCTAGATTTTACGAGTTCCAAGGAGGAAAAATATTAATTGACGAATATGACATTAGGACATTAGATCTTAATGCATACCGAAGACAACTGAGTTATATTACTCAAGAAGTGTTTTTGTGGAGCGGAACTATCGAAGAGAATCTCAAATATGGCTATCCGGATGTTCCTCAAGAAAAACTAAACAAAGTTTTAGAAGAAGTCCATGCTTTAGATTGGATAAAAGACTTGCCTGAGGGATTAAAAACTCACGTAGGTGAAAGAGGATCAAGATTGTCAATGGGGCAAAGACAGATAATCGCGTTTGCTAGAGTCTTATTAGAAAACCCTAGTATCCTAATAATGGACGAAGCAACTGCCTCCATAGATCCATTAACTGAATCTCTAGTTCAAGATGCTACAAAGAAGCTATTAGCAGGAAGAACAAGCATAATCATCGCTCATAGGTTATCCACTGTTAAACACGCAGATCGGATTTTAGTTTTTAAAGAAGGTAAAATAATAGAAGAAGGCAACCACGAAGAGTTAATGAAACAAGGGAAACATTATGCAGAGCTATATAATACATATTTTAGGCATCAATCATTAGAGTATGTCGAGAATTTACCTAAAATAGTTGGTGAAGATTAACGAAGTAAGGGATAATAAGTGAGCTACTTACTGCTTTTGCAAGGGGCTTTATACTTAATAAAAAAAGCTTAACCCAAGGCCGCTTCCTAGCAAAGGAAATAATATGGTCAAGGATAGGTTTTTATGGCAACCTCCATATGCACTAAAGGCTAGCCTATCCATGTTATATAGGCCCTATATCAATATTAATGTAAAATACGATCGATATCAGCTTTCATATTATACCCTTCGGAAGATGACTTCCAGCCGATAGAGTTAAAGCAAAAACAGTTATTACCGTAATAACTTCTTCTCTGGGGTCTTAAAACTAACTAATTGTGTATTATACTAATCTTTTAAGAGTGCATCATTTTTTGAAAGCCTATTTATATTGAAATAATGCAGTTGTTTTGTGCATAGCTTTTCAGAAAATGAAGATAAAATTAGAAGCTTACCATTACCAGCAAAAGAATATCTTGAATCTATTGAAGATCTTATATTTTTCTTAAAAAAAAGCAGAAAACGAAAATTAGAGGACAAACAACTAATAATGATTTTAAAACGTAGATTAGCACAGATCAAAACTTCTTCAAACACATTAGCTACTAAGATTGGAACTGATATCGAAGTTCTTTTGAAGACATATAGCTATTCGGTCTCTCTTTTTTCTAAACTTCTCCACCTTATACCAGACAAGCAAGAATATGAAGACATATGGCTTGAATTAATGGCTATGGAAAACATAGCGATCTCTGTTTTTGCGTCACTAATACTTATGGCTTCTGATCATCTCCGCTTTTTTGCTCAAGCAAGTCTCTTATCGCAAATGCTTTTGGGTGTGGAGAATATTTCAAATTTGCCGGAATTACCCTCCCCAGAGTCACCAGAATTCATGGAGAAGTTTGGCGTTATTTTTAATCTACTTAATTCAAATGTAGCAATGTATACTATCTCCCTAAAAGTAATTCCCACGATTCACGAAACAGATTT